>JAHDGC010000041.1:0-17666 GCA_020627865.1 Saprospiraceae bacterium
TTTACCTTGATTGTTTACGGTCAGTTGATTTTGGAGTATGCGAAGTTGCATGATCTTGAAGAAGATTTGATTGACCAAATTTTTGAGGTTTTTGTAAGCGATATGTCTGGTTTTGCTTTGCAGTTGTATCGCCATCCATCCAGCACGGAAGGGCAGATGAGTTACAGCCAGAAGATGATTAAAAAGCCGATTTATGATGAGGCGCGCTTTGAAAGGATTTGGAAAGGACAGGTGTATGCGCAGAAAGGGGCTTATGAGATGAGAGGGCGCTAAGAAGGTTGTGTCTATCTAGTATAAGGGCAGAGAATAGAGAGCAGAGATTGTAATATGCTGAATGCTCTCTATTCTCTCAATTCTCTATTCTTAGTACTCAATCCTCGATCTCCTTCATGATACTTTTTATAAAACCCAATTTTTCCAAGATCAGTAAAAGTAGAAAAGAGGTCAACACAATAAAAAACAAGGCGGCCATCATTCCCAAATAGATTTTAACCGTCCACTCCAAAGCAACTTTGACCCGATGCATAAAACTGATTTTATTGACCTTCACTTCTGACATGGAAAATTTGATGGTACAGAATTCATTTTCGTCATCAAAATCCCCTAAGTTCACGCCGAGATTCTGAAGCTGTTCCTCTATTTCCAATATCCTGTTTTCGAGGGCAACAAACTCTTGAATTTTTCCGCCTTTAGATTTTAGTTCAATCAATGATTGCCTGATTTTTTCCAAGGTCAGTTTTTTGGCATTCAATTCCTTGTACTCATTGGTTTTATCTTTTTTGGTAATTTCCTTGGATTCTACTTTTCCTATGCGGATAAGTTGTTGATAGAGCGTGTCGAAATTTTCAGGAGGGACACCAATGACAAGGTGCAGATTACGAGTGCCTTTATTCCCATTTTTTTGTTCAAATTGAATCAAGGCATTGTTACTTTCTATTTCATTTCTCACCAGCTTTTCCTGCTGCTCAAACTTCGTAGAAGCTGTTCTGATTTGTGCAATCTTCTCGTACTTCTGGTCTACACTAACAGGAGCTTGTGTCGCTGCGGTTGCCGATTTTGCCGATTTGAATTTATAAGATTGTGAAGCAAAATTTCTCCGTACATTTTTGACCGATTCGAAGAATTGTACACTACGGGAAATGCCGTCTGTCTTTTTGGTGTACCCATAAATTAAACGAAAGCAAAAGAGGAAAAGAAATCCAGCTAGGAAAAGCAAGATGGTTTTTCGGAGTTTGTTCTTGAATGTTTTCTTCATAACTAATTAGTGGTTGGTGATTGGTGAGGTAGTGGCTAATTTATTACCTAAAAATAAAGCTCACCTAGGACCAGTTTACCCCAATCTTCCCAATGGTTTTTCTGTTCTCGATCATTTCATGCACCGCTGCCAATTCCGTATGTGGATACATGCCACCGACATGTGGATTAATGATCCCTTCTTCCGCTAACTTCACCACACTGGTCAAGCAATGTCCCATAAGATCGGGGCGGAAATCTGCAATGCGCAACATATTGATTGCAATGAGCGATTGGGACTTTTGCAAAAACTGAATAGGTGAAAAAATACCGAAGTTGGCCGCAAATTTTAAGGTACTGAAAATATTAGAAGCCTCCGTTTGAGAGGCGGCCCCGAAAGAAACCATCTTACCGCCTTGCCGCAAGAGCTTGAATCCTTTTTTATAAGTCAATCCGCCAATACTGTCAAACACGACATCCAAAGGTTCTTGAATAACTTTTGCAAAATCATCCTTTCGGTAATTGATCGGATGATCTACACCATTCTTGCGAATATAATCCAGCTTTTCATCACTGCCAGCAGTCCCATAAATGGTACAGGGTACTCTTTTGCAAAGTTGGGTAAGGGCAGTACCAACACCTCCGGCAGCAGCTTGTATGAGCACTTTATCACCCGGCATAACATTGGTGTTTACGCAAGCGGCATAATAAGCCGTGCAATATTGTGTTGCTAAGGCCAGTGCCTTTCCTGTTGGATAATCCTCCGCGATTTTGGCTACACCATTGGCGGAGGTGATTACAAATTGTGCATAACTGCCGAATCTTGTAAAGGCAATTACCCGATCTCCAACATTGACATTACGAACAGCGGCACCTTTTTCTTTTATGCGGCCAACGGATTCATAGCCCAAAATAGCTGGAAGCGGTGGGCAGTCATCGTAAAGCCCTTTTCGTGCCATAATGTCGGCAAAGTTCATCCCGAACGCTTCAACCGCTACCAATACTTCATCATCTTTGATTGGCGGAAGTGTAAAGTCCTTGAGTTCAAATGCCGTTGTGGTTTTTCCGAATTTTACGAGGTGGTATGCTTGCATGGTTTAATCTTTAGTGATGTATTATTTTCTCCCAAAACAAAGTTAATAAGAAAATTGAAAGGAACAAGGATGTTGGACGGGAAATAAAAACAACCTCCCCGATACAATTGCAACAAGGAGGTTGTTATAACACTTCACAAAAAAATTAAAATACCGAATAAAGTTTTATTCAATTACAATTTTTTCTATCCATTCTTTATGGGACGTTTTTAAAACAAGGAAATAAACACCCGTTGGCACATCCGAAATATCGAATGCCATTTCCTGTATCGTTCTAGGGTGTTGCTGGTCAAGGATTACTTTTTCAATATTCCCATCCTTATTTTTTAACAATATTTTTACGAATTTAGCATCAGGATGTTGCTGGTTTATTGTAAGTGTCTTTTCATGATTGCTTTTTTCTAATAATGTAATATTGGCCGTAAAAGCAACTGCGCAAGGGTCAATATCCGCTAGGAATTCGGCTCCTAGTTTTACCTCAAACTGAGGGTCAAGTGCAATACAGTTGGAGAGGAAAGAAACATCCGTACCTATAGCTACCAATCCATTTGAGCCAATAGTACTTCCGGTTTGGTACACTTGTGGCGTAATGGTGCCGGTATAATAATCATGGAGTACGCAAGAAGAGCTATCGGTACAGGCAAGCACACTCGGATCGGGATCACATGGGTCAAGGGGGTTGGTTTCGTTATCTCCTGTACCAATAACTTCATCTAGACCTTCTGCCTCAAGGCCATCTGAGATACCATCACCATCCGTATCTGGATTGGTGGGATTAGTGCCTAAAGATGCTTCCTGAGCATTGTCCAGACCATCCTCATCTTGATCGCAGAATTGTGCTAGTGGGTCAGGGTCACAAGTATCAAGGGGATCGGAACCGGCCGTAACTTCAGCTCCATCTAAGATACCGTCTCCATCAGAATCTGGCGCTTCGACAATTGTCCCCAACACGATTTCTTCCCCATTGGTAAGTCCGTCCATATCAATATCACAAGCATAATCAAAAATACTGGGATCGCATGCGTTTAGAGGATCTGTTTCATCACCTGTGTTGGGCATACCATCTGGGCCATAAAATTCATAGGCATCTGCCAACCCATCTCCGTCTGTATCCAGTAACATTGGGTCAGTACCTGCATTTATTTCCTCACTATAAGTAAGCCCGTCCATATCAAAATCACAAATAGGTGTTGTTATACTGGGATCGCATGGGTCTGTAGGGTTAGTATTATCTTCCGGAGTTTCTACAATTCCGTCTGGACCAAAAGCTTCTTCTCCGTCTGGGAATGTATCCCCGTCGGAATCAGGGTTAAAGGGAGAGGTGCCATATGTTACTTCCTGTGCATTGGTCAGGCCATCCATATCAATATCGCAAGTAGGAGAAGTATTGAATGGATCGCAAGGGTCGAGTGGATCAGTATTATCTGCTGTAGTATTAATATCATTGTCGGGGCCATAAAGTTCTGTCCGGTCATCAATACCATCCCCATCCGTATCCGCAAGGCCGTCACTAGTCCCATATATGGATTCTTCGCCAAAGATTATACCATCATTATCTTTATCATCCAGACATTCGCCCTCACAAATACACCCATTTACAAGCCCTGGGTCTATAGTGAAATCTATAGCGTGATAGGATGCTGGTGCGGTAGGGGGATCCGTTATAGAACCAGCAATGGCCGTCGTAATTTCAAAGTAAAACTGTAATGTATGCGGGCCTGCGCCTCCTCCTACGAGGTCGATGAGGTTCGTGGTATTGGTTTGTGTACCCCATTGTTGATCTTCATTCCCACTAGCGTTGTAACAAGATCCTCCCGGGCCACCACATGGGTATGTTAATAGGGGGAAAGTACTGACATATCCTCCGCAACAGCTACTGAAAAAAGGAAGTGTGAGTGGGCTAAATGCGCCTCCATCTACATTGTACCAAAGTGTCGCGCTGGTAATATCTCCATTACCGCCACAACTATTATTTTTAAAAATATTAACCTCCCCACCTAATAAGAATAGATCATCTTCTGCACAGAAATTACCACCGGCATTGCCGCCAGTTACGCTGTCTGGTAGAACCGCATTCCCAGGTTGAAATTGTACGGCATCGTAAAAAGTAGGATTATTGATGTCATCACCGAGTACAATCATGGAGCGAAAGAGGCCTTCGTTTCCTACCGTAAAATAATGCAACTCTCCAGTTTTAGTGACATAATCCCAAGAAGAAAGCTCTGTCGCGAATCCATCATCTGATGCTACAGCTTCATAGGAGTATCTTCCTGTCGTTAGTTTTATACCAGATTCTGCAAGACTGGCCCGATAAATATCATTGTTTCCAATGTCTCCATTATAATATGCGGGCACTTCGATTACGGCAGGCCCCGCACCATTTGTCCAGTCTCCATCCGTGCTGGTATGGATGCGGATAATGGCTTGAATACCGCTTCCTTGTCCGGGAGCTTCGGTAACGCCATTTTTAAACACTTGAAATTCAAAAACATAGTCACTTGATTCACAAATAACTCCACCATCTCCGCTACTATTTAGGTTTCCAATCCAGTTAATTTGAGCATATAGTCCCATTTGGCTAAAAAATAGCAGGGACAAGATTAAGGATTTAAGGGCGTTATTCGCTTGTATCATAAATCCGTAGTTGGAATTTTGCATGATGAGAATTTTTTATTTTGCACCCTTACACCATAAATATAATGTAAGGGTGCTTTTTGTTATAGATTTACTCAATAATTATTTTTTCCACCAACTCTTGAGCCTCTGTTTTCAAAACTATGAAATAAATCCCCGGTGAGATGTCGGAGATATTCAATGTTTTTTCTAGTAATAATCCATTGGTATATGTATTGTTGAAGAATACTTTGCTTACTTCTCCTGTTTCGTTTTGTAACATTATTTTTACAGTTTCACCTTTGCTGAATTGATGCTTTATTGTAAGCGTGTTTTTACCTTCCCGATTTTCAAATGAAACAAAATCAGGGGCGAAGGTAAGTGCACAAGGATCAATATCTGCGAGAAACTCAGCCCCAAGTTCTACCTCGAATTCTGGGTCAAGTGCAATACAGTCGGACAAGTAAGATACATCGGTTCCATTGGCAATAAACCCATCTGAGCCGATTGTGATTCCCGTTTGGTACACTTGCGTGGCTACAGTGCCGGAATAATACTCATGGGGAGGGCAGGAAGGTTGACAGGCTGGAGCATTTGGATTAGGATCACAAGGGTCGAGTGGGTTACTTCCATTGCTTACTTCATCACCATCGGAAATACCATCCCCATCCGTATCTGCAAGGTTTGGATTGGTTCCGGCAGTTACTTCCTCAGCATTTGTAAGACCATCCATATCGGCGTCGCAAGTGGGGGCCGTAGTGTTAGGGTCACAAGGATCAGATGGATCACTTTCATCCCCTGTGTTAGACACACCATCTGGTCCAAGAAGTTCATCAGCATTAGAGATGCCATCTCCATCTGAATCTATAGGAAGGCAAGCTGAGTCGTTGGGATCAGGATCGCATGGGTCAAGTGGATCACTTCCGTTGGTTACTTCATCCCCATCTGAAATACTATCGCCATCTGTATCCACAAGATTTGGATCAGTTCCGGCTGCAATCTCCTCAGGATAGGTTAGCCCGTCCATATCAAGATCACAACTAGGGGACATAGGATCTGGATCGCAAGGATTTGTAGGGTCACTTCCATTTGCGACTTCATCCCCATCCGTAATGCCATCCCCATCCGTGTCTGGATTGTTGGGATCAGTACCGTTTGCTGTTTCCTGTACCGTAGTTAGTCCATCCATATCCGCATCACAGGTCGGTGCGACAAGGTATGGATCGCATGGGTCTAGGGGGTTGGTTTCATCTCCGTCATTGGGAGTGCCATTCGGGCCGAATACCTCTACACCATCATTCAGGCTGTCCCCATCAGAATCTGGATTATTGGGATTAGTACCATATATGGCTTCCTCCGCATCCGTCAATCCATCGCCATCCGTGTCAGTAGTATCACAAGCTGCAACAGTAGGGTCTGGGTCACATGGGTCTAATGGATTGGTTTCGTCTCCGGTATTCAGTGTTCCATCCGGGCCATATACTTCGACAAAGTCATTCAATCCATCTCCATCCGTGTCCGGATTGTTTGGGTCGGTGCCATATGTAGCTTCGTCCACATCTGTTATGCCATCTCCGTCCGTGTCAGTAGTGTCACAAGCTGCAACAGTAGGGTCTGGGTGGCATGGGGCTAATGGATTGGTTTCGTCTCCGGTATTCAGTGTTCCATCCGGGCCATATACTTCGACAAAGTCATTCAATCCATCTCCATCCGTGTCCGGATTGTTTGGGTCGGTACCGTATGTGGCTTCGTCCGCATCCGTTATGCCATCGCCATCCGCATCACAACTCCCAGTGCAAACACAGCCATTTGCGCCATCAGCATCTATGGTAAAGCTAATCGTGTGGTAGGCCGTTGGTGCGGCAGATGGATCAGTAATGGAACCGGCAATAGCAGTTGTTACTTCAAAATAAAATTGGAGGGTATGGGTTCCTGCTATTCCTCCAACCAAGTCGATGAGGTTGATCATATTGGCATCTGTTCCCCATTGCTGATCCTCATTTCCATTAGCGTTGTAACAGGATCCTCCCGATCCTCCACAAGGTTGGTTTAAGAAAGGGAAAGCACCGACATAGCCACCACAGCAATCGCTGTGAAAAGGAAGGTTAAGGGCGGTGAATGCCCCTCCGTCTACATTGTACCATAAGATGGCACTGGTAATATCACCATTACCGCCACAGTCGTTGTTTTTAAAAATATTAACTTCTCCACCTAGTAAAGACAGGTTATCTGCGGCGCAAAAATTGCCGCCAGTATTACCGCCATTAATGCTACTTGGAATAGGAGCATTCCCCGGTTGAAATTGTAAGGCATCATAAAAAGTCGGCCCATTGCCATCATCTAAAACGATCATGGTACGGAAAAGCCCTTCATTACCTACGGTAAAATATTCTAGCTGTCCAGTTTGTGTACCATAATTCCAGCTAGAAAGTTCTGTGGCAAATCCATCATCGGAAGCAACAGCTTCATAAGAATACCTTCCAGTTGATAAATTTATTCCGGCACTTGCAAGGGTAGCTTGATACATATCATTGTCGCCAACATCTCCAATATAAGATGCCGGTACTTCAATAACGGCAGGCCCTGCACCATCTGTCCAATCTCCATTTGCGCTGGTGTGAATACGGATGATGGCTTGTATTCCACTTCCTTGTCCTGGGGCTTCGGTGGTTCCAGGTTTATACACTTGAAAATCAAAAACGTAGTTACTTCCTTCACAAACAACATCACCATTACCACTAGAATTTAAATTGCCAATCCATTCGATTTGGGCATGTAGCCCTATTTGGGGAATAAAGAGAAATGATAAGATTAAGGATTTTAGCACCCATACAGGAGCCTTGAAAAATCCGTTGTTGGAATTTTGCATGATAAAAAGTTTTTTAATTTGTCTCATAACATCGTAATGCTTGTGATGTGAAAGTGATGCTTACGATGCCACAAGAATGTTTAGGATGTTTGGTAATTATTTACAATATTTTACAGGAATATATCTTGATACGGTGTAGGCTTGCGTCGATCTTCGGTAGTTGAATGCGTCGTCTTTATTCGTATTGCTCTCTGTTATAGTTACCTTAAAGATAGGGATATCTTTTTTAAACCTTTAAAAAAAAGGGTTCTTTGACAACTTTTGCATTTTTAGAAAAAAAATAAAAATTGAGTTGTTCGCTACAACATATCCAAAGGATTGTTGTAAGCGGACAAAAACAACGGTCCTGTCTGCGTGACTCGTCAGGCAGGCTTTGACCGGAAAATTCGGCCACAGGCCGTCACTTAAATCCGTATACAAACACAGCTTGTAGCGAACAGTATCTCCTATTTTGCAAAAATTGTCAAAGAGCAAAAAAACAACCCTTTTGATGATGATCATGTTCTTATTTCTCCTCAAAGATAATGCTTTTTGTTAAAATGACACTATCTTTTATGTAATTTTTTTGTCATTTTAACACTAAGTTTTGCGTGTTTTTGACACTAAGTATGGTTTTATTTGCATATATTTATGTTTTAATATGGAAAAAAACCTGAAATGCCCCTTTAAGTTGGTTTTTAGGTATGTAAACAAATATTATTCTGTAACACAATTATCTAATCTGTTCTAAAACCATAACAATGATGCGTATCTGTACCTATATTATTTTTCTCATTTTTTTAATTGCTCCAAATTTCGCAACAGCTGACATTACGGTGCTGTGGCAAGCCAGCAACGCCTCTTGTGGAACCCCTACCGTCTACCTTTTCAATATGGATGGCAGTGGTGGAGAGGTCTCCCCTTGGCCAGGTGAGGCCATGATAGATACCGATGGAGATGGCTGGTATGAATATACCTTGATTGGATTTATCAATACAGAACTTGTTTTTTCTTGTAGTGGTGCTAACCAGACCGCTGATCTTTACGTAGAGGGAACAGCTTGTTATGATAACGGTTGGGTTGCGTGCCCAGGTGGTGGTAGTGGTAACCTAGATGTTTCTTGGATTCCGCAAGGCAGTTGTGGTACACCTTATTTATATGTCTGGGATATGGACGGTGTGGCCGATACGGAAGTTGCTCCTTGGCCGGGCATTGCCATGACGGACAATGATGGTGATGGTATCTTCGACTTGTCATTTCCTTATGACTGTGCTAACATCATTTTCAATTGTGCAGGCAGCTCGCAGTCTGCAGACATTTTAAATATTTGTACGGAATATTGTTATGAAGGCAGTGCAGATGGTGGGATGTCTGTTTCTTGTGAACCGATGGCTCCTGATGTTATCATTGCTCCTGTAGGAGGAACTTATCCTGATGATCCCTTAAGCATAAGTTTGAGTTTAAGTGATAATACTGCTTGTCCAATTTACTATACTACTGATGGATCGACACCAGATATGAACAGTGCGATTTATACGGCGGGTAGTTTAATTTTGCCGGGAACGGCAGGTACAGGCCAAACCGTGAAAGCCATCACTTTTTGTAACAATATGTATTCAAGTGTTGCTACAGAGACTTATATTTTTGAAAATACACCAACAACTGTCGTCGTCAATCCGGCAGGTGGCACCAAGCCCGCTGGTATGTTAAACGTAAGCCTAGGCTTAAATGACAACAGTGCCTGCGATATTTATTATACCTTAGATGGTACAAATCCGACACAATCCAGCATCCCTTACACGGGCTCTTTTGTCATCAACGGTTCGGCAAACACATCTACAACGGTCAAAGCCATTGCTTATTGTAACAGTATAGCTACACCAATAGAAACGGAAACATATACTTTTGTAGATGCTCCACCTGTTGATGAGTGTTTCCTTTGGGATAATGCTACGATTTACTTCGTTTTAACAGATCGTTTTAACAATGCAAATACATCCAACGATCTTTCTTATGGTCGCCAATACGATCCGATAGGTGGATTTTTAGGCGGAGATTTGCAAGGCCTTACGGCAAAAATAAACGAAGGCTACTTCGATGATCTCGGTGTCAACGCCATTTGGATAACGCCACCTTATGAACAAATTCACGGTGCGGTGCCGGGCTATTGGGGCCCGAATGGTTTTCCTGGAGAAAGCCACTATGCTTATCATGGATACTATGCCTTGGATTTTACGGAAGTAGATAACAATTACGGCACGGCAGCGGATATGGAAGCTTTTGTAGATGCTGCCCATGCTCATGGTATCCGTATTATTATGGATATTGTTGTCAATCATGTCGGTTATGAAACAACAGCAGATGTGGCAGAATTTGGCCTTGGAGATTTTGGTGATCCTTGGGTACCTGATAACCCAACCCTGAACGCAGATGATCCAGCATGGTGTAATTGGTGGACGGATAATAATGGCAATCCATGGATTAGAAAAGGAGATACAGCAACGGATTTTTGCGCCCTTGCCTGTGGTGGAAGCGATAAAGAACTGTGTCTTGCAGGGCTTCCCGATGTCCTTACGGAATTGGCTACTCCTGTTGGTCTTCCAAAAATTTTAGAAACAAAATGGGGCGGAGCAGGCTCCTCAAAATATACGACCGAAGCGGCGGAATTAAATACATTTTTTACAAATCAGAACCTTACGGCAACACCGGCAAACCACATCATCAAATGGCTAACCGATTGGGTGCGGGATTATGGCATCGACGGTTTCCGGATAGATACCTACAAGCATGTGGAAACACCGATTTGGGGAACCTTAAAAGAGCAGGCTCAAATTGCACTAGATGAGTGGCGGGTCAACAATCCTACCAAACCGTTGGCTGGGCAAGTTACGCCTTTTTGGATGGTGGGAGAACTTTATGGGCATGGTCCTAACAAAAATGTAGATGCTGTAGTCAATGGAAAAACGGATGCGTTAATCAATTTTAATTTCCAAGGGCAGGATGGAGAACCTACGGCACTAGATGGGACTTACGCCGGTTATGCTGGTCTTGTTGCTGACCCAGAATGGAATATCGTCAGCTACATTTCTTCTCACGATACCGAATTGTCCAACCGGGCAGATTTGGTCGATGGCGGAACTTCTTTGTTACTGGCACCCGGTGCGGTGCAGATTTTTTATGGTGATGAAACAGGCCGTCAACCCAGCAGTTCTGGCTCCGATCAGGATACGCGTTCTTTCATGAATTGGGGAAGCGTAGACAACACCGTGTTATCGCATTGGCAAAAAATAGGGCAATTCCGTAGGTGTCATCCTGCCGTCGGAGCGGGTACCCACACTAAACTTGGGGATGCGCCGTATACTTTTTTGCGGGAATACATCAATGCAGATGCAGGCATTTGTGATAAGGTTATTGTTGCTGTTGGGGCAAGTAGTGGGACGCCTATTAGCGTTGGTGGAGCGATTGCAGATGGTACGGTTTTGCGAGATGCCTACACTGGAGAAGTGTCTACCGTCTCGGGAGGGATGGTTGTTTATAACAATGTAGGTACAGCAGGTGTTGTTTTAATGGAGCCAACCTCTCCGCTGCCCTGTATTGCCCTGACCATTAGTCCGGAACTTTGCTATAGCGATGCTCCTGTAATGGTTGCCATTGATGCTACGGATGGCAATTCTACTGCAACGCCTACGATTTACTATTCCTTCAATGCCAATGCCGACCCCAATAATTTGAACGATTGGACATTGTATACCGGGCCATTTTCCATGACTCAAACGGGAACGGTTTATGCATTTGGTATGAATGCCGCGGGGGAACAATCTGTTGTCATTTCACAAGAATACAATATTGGAACAGCCCCATCTATGCATATCCGGTGGCATGTTGATGATATTGGTTGTACCCCAAGATACGTTTATATTTGGGAAATGGATGGCGTTGCAGATGCGGAAGTTGCTCCTTGGCCGGGGGTGATGATGACGAATACAGATGTTGACGAGTGGTTTGAATATACTTTAGACAGTGCTTGTTATGCGAATGTCATTTTTAATTGTGGCTTTGGTGGTTTCCAAACTGGAGATTTGTTCTTGTCGGGAGATGGTTGTTATAATGGTGGTTGGGTAACTTGTCCTCTCGATCCAGTTGATCCAGGTGATTGCCCTGTTACTATGATAATCAATGATGATGGAATCAGTAGTAATATCTATAGTGTTGAGCAGACCATCGAATCGGCTGGTCGTGTCCTTGCTGGGGATAATGTAAATTTTGAGGCGGGTACAAGTATTTTGTTGAATGCTGGTTTTGAGGTGGTTTTGGGTGCGGAGTTTTTGGCGGAGATTAAGGCTTGTTCTGCTGCGCGGGAAGGGGAGGTTTTACTTAAAAAGAAATAGTGATTTTAAATTTGGGGTATAGCTTCAAGCTGTACCCCAAATTTATAGGTTTTTTAGAAATAAATAAGGGGTAGTTTCGCGATTATCCCCTCTTATTGTAACAATTTACTCTCGTTTGAATTTTCCCACCGCCTCCATCTCCAAACTTCCCAGATACAAATGCCCATCATACTCATTCACGCTAGTGATATAAAAATTCTTTCCTGAATTATCCTGATAATTATGGATCACTTTGCCTTGTGTATTCAAGCCGATAACCATGCCATATTTAGATGGCGGCTGCACCGGTAAAAAAGACTTGGGCAGTCGCATAATCATTTTTCTAAGAAAAGGCTTTTCGTACAAATCTTCCAAATCCTTCCCCAATCGAATAGCGGGAATCGCTACCCAAAAGATGCCCTTGTCGTTGTAGGAAAGGTTATCTGGATAGCCGGGTAATTCGTTGACAAAAATTTCCTTCGTTCCTTTTTTAGGGCCGCGTAACCAAAATTTATGGATCACCATGTCGAAAGTTCCGTTCACCAAAACATATTCATCGCCTGGGCCAAGGGCGACACCATTCGCAAACCGAATACCTTCCAACTCCACTTTGGTCGCCTCGGTCTCCGGATTGTAACTCAGTAAACGTCCTGTTGGCTGCAACTCCATGATTTCCGTTTCCAGATCATGTAAATGATTCCTTTGCGAAGCATCCGAAAAATAGATGATCCCATTTTCAGCGATATCGAGATCATCCGCAAAGGGAATCTTTTCCCCATTTACTTTATCCGTAAGAGTAGTAATTTTACCGAGCGTATCTATGGATAACAATCCTTTTATGGCATCCGCAACGATAAGGTTCCCCGTTTCATCAAATTGCATGCCTAGCGGACGCCCCCCGGTATTGGCAAAGGTGCTTTGTTTTTTGCCGTCCATATCGAATTTAATGATTCTTCCATCTTGAAGTCCAGTATAAAGCATGCTATCTAGACTCATGGCAATATCTTCGGGGCCGATACCGGTTCCGGAGATTAGATGTTGGGTTTGAGCGAGTTTGGTATTAGGGGCGAATAAGCCTTTTAGTCCGGGATCGGGTGGAGGAGTGTAAGCTACAGGTTCTATTTTTATAGGGAAAAATAGCAGATAAGCAAGCAATAATAAGGTAAGGAGCAGGAGGGTTTTGAGCATTTTTTTCATTGGTAATGTGTAATTGATGTTAATAAATGGCTGAATGAGGTGTTTTGTCGAGCTGAACAATATCGCATTACAGGGGAAAAGTAAGAAACTTGGCTTAAAAACTAATGAATTGAATGGCGAAAATACCGTATCTGAGCTAAAAAGTAGCAAAGTGGGCGAGGCAAAGAAAAATTTTAGGGGGCAGAGTGAAAAGTTTACAGGGAAAAACATGGTACTTTTGCAGTGGGGCTAGTTATGTTTTGTGAAAAGGTAATTATATATTGGCAGAAACTATTTTTATGCTGCTAAAACTGATCTTTGTTTCAAGACAAAACTTATCTATGCGCTAGCAGCAGTTGGCTATATTTCGGCAAAACTTGCCTACATTTCTGGTGAAAGTAAGTATTTCTTGTCAAAAGTTCTCTATATCTTGGGAACAAAGGACTACTTTTGAAACAAAGTGGGGATGTTAAAAGGATAATTTTGCTATGTTTTGTCATTAAAATTGTTATTGAATTTTATTTTTTATCACTATTTAGATGGTTTTTATTTAAAAATATAATCAAAATATTTGATTTTTTGTTTAATCTATGCTATCTTTGTGTGTATATTTTTATTTGCATGTTTTTTGGCTTGCAAAATAGTTGTCGGCTAAAAATGCTGCCTGCTTTGTGGTTCCTTATCAAGTTAGGTTTCTCCGGCAAGAAAGAATTTAGACGATACATTTCAATACTGGTGGATAAAAGTGTTCAAGTTTAAGAATTGCATGAAGTGATGCGAGCTCGGTTGTTTCATGCGATTTGGGGAGTGAAGGGCTCCTTGTGTATAGTTCTCTTCCTGCCTGCGTGACCGCAAGTCAGGCAGGTCTAAAATGTTGGAAATTGAAGGGTCAAGCTTATGGCTTGACGTTGAGACCTCGGAAAGAGGAATGGTCTCGCGGTTGTTAAGGGTGGGCACCCACCCTGCAAGGGTGTAAAATGTTGAAATTTAAAATAAAAATATGTTTAAAAATAAAATTTAAAGCCCTTACTCACAAAAAACCAACCCTGACCCTAACCAATCCATAACCCCACCAAACATCGAATCCATCCCTATTTAAAATACTCTGCTATACTAAATCTGGGAATTACCCTAGAGCCAACCCCAAGTTCAGCATCACTATTTCCCAACAACCTCCCCTTCCTCAACACCCTTTGGTGCCTTATACTGATTCCCATCAATCATAATCTTAGCAATAATCTCACAAAGAATTTCGGATGTGCCCCCACCGATTTGTCCAAGTCTTGAATCCCGCCACATCCTAGCTAGCGGATAATCTTCCATATAACCATATCCGCCAAACATCTGCAAACACTCAAAAGTAACCTTATCGGAAAGCTGGGTACAAACCAGCTTGGCCATAGAAGCTTCCTTCACCAAATAATCCCCATCCTGATACCGCTGATAAAGACTGTAAACGAATTGTTGATTTTTCTCAATTTCAGCAGCCATTTGTGCGATACGATGCCGTAACACCTGAAAGCGATTGATTCTCTTGCCGAAAGCCATCCTTTCATTCATGTATTGTAAAGTTACTTCCAAAGCATATTGAGACGCCGACACGGCACCAATAGCCATAGCGAGTCTTTCGGAAACAAAGTGTTGCATGATGTAGAAGAAGCCCATATTTTCTTGGCCCAGTAAATTCTCTACAGGCACCTTTACATTATCAAAAGCAATCTCTCCAGTATCGGAGGCGTGCCAGCCCAACTTTCTAAGCTTAGTGGCACGAACACCGGGCGTATCCCTCGGAATAATAATCATACTAATACCATTCGAATCAGCATCCAAGTCGGTTTTGACTGCAGCTACGATATAGTCACTCGAAACCCCGTTGGTGATAAATGTTTTAGAACCATTGATAACATAATGTTTACCATCACGGATAGCGGTAGTCCGTATGGCTTTTACATCCGATCCGCCAAAAGGTTCTGTCACGGCCATGCAACCTATCAACTCTCCTTTGATGCCCGGTATGAGGTATTTCTTTTTCTGGGCTTCATTTCCTTCTCCATTAATGTGCGTCATAGCTAGGTAAAAATGTGCTCCAATAGCAGCGGCAAAACCGCCAGAGTTGACCCGTGCCATTTCTTCGTGTAAAATAGCGGAATACTTAACATCCAAATCAAGGCCGCCATATGCTTTTGGGAGCGCAAGACCGAGATAACCCATCTCTCCAAATTTATTATAAATATCCCTCGGCAATTCCCCATCTGCTTCCCATTGATCTATATTGGGTTTGACTTCTTTGTTCAAAAAATCCCGTAATGATTTGCGGAACAGCTCATGATCTGTTGTAAAATAGCTGTTTCCTTTTCCTGATGTTTTAGGTTGATAAGAATCGTCCGTTTTGGCCTTGGCATAATTAATATCATCAATTACCATTTTGGCAATAATCTCCCGCATGATCTCGGAGGAACCACCGCCTATAGTCCCGACACGGACATCCCTATACGCTCTGGCCATTGGGTATTCTTCCATGAAGCCATAGCCACCAAAAAATTGTAAACATTGGGTTGCAACCTTCTCCTGTAATTCTGTTGTTATTAATTTGGCCATTGAGCACAGTTTCACATCGTAAATCTGTTTGTTGTACAGGTCACAACAATGGTAACTGAAGGCTTTTACGGATTCAACCTCAGCAGCGAGCTGGGCAATGCGGTGCCGCAATACCTGAAAACGATTGATCGACCTGCCGAAAGCTTCCCGTTCCGACATATATTGCAAAGATTTGGCAATTGCCATTTCCATGCTCACGACACTGGCCGGAATAAAACAAAGCCTTTCTAACTGCAATCCGTTCATTAAATAATAAAAACCGTGGCCCTCTTCCCCAATTAAATTTTCTATCGGTACTTTGACATTATCAAAACTCAACTCCGCGGTATCCGATGCATGCCAGCCTAGTTTTTTCAATTTTCGAGCAGATACACCTTCCGCATTTCTGTCAATTACCAATAAACTAACCCCGGCGGCACCTGCTTCCGGATTTGTTTTGACAACCGTAACAATTAAGTCTCCATATACGGCATTGGTGATAAAAGTTTTGGAGCCGTTTACAATATAATGATCGCCATTTTTGATCGCCTTAGTTTGTATATTTTGTGCATCCGATCCTGCTCCGGGTTCCGTAATACCAATACTGGAAATTAAGTCTCCAGAAATGATGCCTGGCAGATATTTTTGTTTTAATGTTTCAGAACCATATTTTAAAATATAGGGGCCAGACATATATTGGACAACCTGTTGGGTGATGATAAACCCACCAGAATTTACCCTTCCGATTTCCTCATTAAAAACAACATCATAAAAAAAGTCAAGTTCTGCTCCACCATACTTTTCAGGGTAGGACAGGCCAAGGAATCCCATTTGCCCCATTTTTTTCCAAATGTCTCTAGGTATCTGACGTTCTTCTTCCCATTGGTCAATATTTGGAATAACTTCTTTGTCAAGGAAAGTACGGAGGCTTTGTCGGAATAATTCATGTTCTTCAGTAAAATGATATGACTGCATGGTTGATCTAATATATTTGATTTAAGTGTATAATAAAATGTGATTATTTTTTATGATTGATAAAAAAAAACGTGCCGGAAGTTACTAAAAAAATCCGACACGTTTTTAAATATTATAAACTTATTTCTGTGTTACCTGTCTTATTTGTCTCCGAAAGTATAAGTCACTTTTCCTATAATTCTTCTACCAATAATAGGGCTTTCTTATAAAATAAATCGCTTTATAGAGCAGTTGGAGCCGGTGCGCTGCACCTCAATACCTCCTTGTTGAAATCCACCAATGATAGCATTGGTCAAGGCGGTAACCGTAGCATCATCAAGTTGTAAGTCTTCTGTTAAAAATTTGTTCAGATCTGCTCCGAGGGTTGCCGTAAAATTAGTGTTATTCAGGGCGCTAACATCAAAGTTGTATTGCAGTTGTCCCTACCAAATTTTGATACTTACGCCGAAACTGTAAGATTTTGTCCTGTTTTTTCAACAAAAGAAAAATATCCGGTTAGTAAAACAGATAAGCTCATGTAGATAATCATCATGTAAGTAGCGCCGGAAAAATAATTGTCCATCATATACCAACCATCCATTTGGTAGATTAATGCGATGCCAATTACCAACTTCAGGAGTTCTACTGGAAACGCAATCGGATGTCGATCCATCATGCTGGTAAACGCAAAAATAGAAATCATTAAGAATAAAGCATATAAGGAAATGTGCCACATATCGAAATCTGCAATATGGACAAGAGCGTAATAAATCAATAAGTTATGAATAATTAATTGTGCCCAAC
>JAHDGC010000041.1:17676-17893 GCA_020627865.1 Saprospiraceae bacterium
TCAGGAGTTATACTGGAAACTCAATCGGATGTCGATCCATCATGCTGGTAAACAATAGAAATCATTAAAAATAAAGCATATAAGAAAACATCTCCCAAGTGGAAATCTGCAATATGAACAAGGACATAATAAATCAATAAATTATGGATAATTAACTGTGCCCAGCACCAACCGTGTAGGAATAAAGATGCTGGAGTATCGTATTTGGGGCGTTCAT
>JAHDGC010000901.1:0-1570 GCA_020627865.1 Saprospiraceae bacterium
GACGATTACCTTTTTGTATTGGCCAGACTCCACAAACTTAGAAGCCGTGACCAAGGAATACAAAAAACCGGAACAAGCCGCATTTATATCAAAGCCAAAAGCATTTTTCGCCCCCACTTTGTCCAAAATCGTAGTCGCGGTATCCGGAAACACACCATCTCCCGTGATCGTCGCACAAACCAACAAATCAATCTCCCCCGGCGCTGTTCCCGTCTTTTCTAATAACCCCTCTACCATTTTCACGCCCATATCAGAAGCAACCATACCCATCCCCTGTCGGAGAATATGTCGCGTTTGGATGCCTGTCCGGCTCGTGATCCATTCATCATTGGTATCCACCATCTTCTCCAATTCCTTATTCGTCAGCACATATTCTGGGACATACCCATGTACTCCTTTTATTACTGCTTTTTTTTGATTCATAATTTAGATCGCTTCGCTTTTAGATTTTAGACCGCTTCGCTGTCAAACTTTTCGGATTTTTAAAAGAGGTGCAAAATTAAGGAAGTTAGTATAGAAAAAAGAATGTTTATAACATTTCTGGGATATTTACCATCATTAAAGATCCTACATTTCAAATACATATTAATATTTAATATAAATGGTATTATTATTGTATATCTATCACATATTAAAATCAACCATCAGCTCTAAGACCTTGAAACGCACCTTATCCTAATAACAAATTAAGTGTAATTCTAAAAATAAAACACATGAGAAGCAAATTTTTTGTTATTGCATGCCTTACAATGGTTAGTTTACTAGCCAACGCCTCCTCCCCTACTGCCGTTCAATTTTTTAGCGGTAGCTTACCTTCGGCGAAAGCGCAGGCCGAAAAAGAAGGGAAGCTTGTTTTTGTAGACTTTACCGCACAATGGTGCCTACCTTGTCAATGGATGGATGAAACGACCTTTAACGATCCTCAAGTTGCTAATTTTATCGAAGAAAATTACATTGCTGTAAAAATAGATGTTGACCACTTCGATGGAGTGGTTTGGAAAGAGCAATATAATATCAAAATGCTTCCTTCCATGCTGATTTTAAACGCTAGGGGAGAAATGCTGGAAAAGGTGGAAGAATCCCTGCCTTCTTCCCGGTTGATGGAAATGTTACAAAATCAAAACTTCCCAGCAAAACCGGCTTATGTTTCCGAGGCCGCTGCTCCATCTTTTGACGATACAAGATTCGGTAACTATCCCGATCAGTTAGAGGATATATACACCAATGAAGAGCCGGTATATACGAACTCGGATTACCCCGCTATCGAAAACCCGGAACCACCATACCAAGCGGAACAACCCACAGAAATGCCCACATACGAGGCACCACCGGTAGTGGTTCCTCCTGCTCCCGAGGAACCCGTTTATGAGCCTGCTTATGATACAGCTCCGGTAAGAACAGAAGGCGGTTTGAGTCCGGTTGCCACAGGCGAGGGTCTTTTTGCCTTCGATGTGAAGCGGGTTCCTTCTAGCGGATACAGTGTCCAGATTGGCGCTTTCGGGGAATATGGTAATGTGCTGACGGAAGTGGATCGCCTCAAGGGTATTTTTGCAGAGACGATCTTGATTCA
>JAHDGC010000901.1:1580-2850 GCA_020627865.1 Saprospiraceae bacterium
AGTCGGCACGTTTGATACCCGTTCAGAAGCCATTACTTTCCAGCAACATTTGGCCGGACAAGGGATGCCTGCCATTACAAAAGATTTGAGTTTGATGAGATAATGTCAAGTAGAAAGTGAAAAGTGAAAAGGTAAAAGTACACACCTAAACAATCGGGGTTTGGTTTCATAAGGAAGCCAAACCCCGATTTGTATTCCCTCCCACCCAACTTCTTTTCCACAAAAAACGTCTTCTTTTAAGCAGCAAAACACTATCTTAAAGTATCTTTGTAGTAGAAACACCAGTAAAATAACCTCTTATGAAATTCAGGCACGCTATTTATACCCTTTTCCTGTCTTTTTTTATTCACAACAATACTATCCTCGCACAAAATTGCGCCCCCATTGTCGAAGTCGCAGAAGTTTTTTGTGAATTTGGTTATCCCTCAATAGAATTATGGGTCTATTCCCCAACTGGCTCTAATGAAGGAACCTATACCATCGAATGGAATAACCCAACCGGTGGTGGCATTCCTGAAGGGCCTTTCGAATATGGGGAACAAAATATCATCAACCAAATCCTTGTCTTTGATTACCTCTATTTCACTATCGTAGATAATCAAGACCCCACTTGTAGCGCATCATTTGAATTCGTTTCTCCCTGTTTTTGTGACATCACGGCAACAACTGCTGGCACATCTTGTGAGGATAACGGCACCCCTAATGATTACTCTGACGATTACTATATCATCGAAATCATTGCCTATTCCTCCCAGCCTAACGGATCCTTTGAATATTATATTGACAGCAATAATGGAACAACACAAGGGCCATTCTTTTACGATCAAGTAGCAGCTATAGAAATATACCCAACATCCGGAAATGATGTCTTTTTTATCAATATTTTTGATTCTTTTAATCCAGACTGTAATGGCGGCCTGTCCATCATAGCCCCCGAATGCATCACCTGCGACATCGGCATCTTCTCCAATGCTGTGGCCAACTGCCCTGAAAACAGCAACCTGGAAGAAGGCTCCTGCGAGAAAGTTTGTGCCAACACTACCGTCACCTATGCCGCCAATACTTTCGGGATAGATAGTGAGGTTGTTTGGAATGTACAAGGCGCGGAATCCTACACGGCAGAGGGGCTAAACCTCATTGTAGAATGGGGCGAACCCGGCTCCGGACAAATTACCGTTAGCTACGAAGAGGAAACGACATCGGGCAATGGCTTCACCGTTACTTGTGACGAACTCCAATCTTCTGGTTTTGGAGTTGGCTTGGGGTATGT
>JAHDGC010000902.1 GCA_020627865.1 Saprospiraceae bacterium
CTTATTGTAATTGTAAAACGAACTAAAACGTCGTAAGCATTACGACGGTCATTTTTTAATAAAAATTATTTAACAATAGCCGGGGACACTAGACCAATAATGAACCCCGGCCAAAAAACTACATTAATAGTCATGACAAAACTAACCTTTCAAGACGAATTAAAAAAAGATTTTTACGAGCTACAAGAATCTATCATCATCAAACAAGAAGCTTACGAGTATTACTGTGCATTGCGAATGGCACAAAAAGGCATTGTCCGTTATGATGTAGAGGGAGATGATCTCGAAAATGCGATCTATGCGCTGGAAAAGTTGCGGGAATATTTCATGGGAATACTTTTGTTAAAAGATTTCAAAATGAATCTCCTTAGTCTGAATAGTGTGGAAGGTGAAATGTATGTTTCTGCCCTCAATGATAAGCTTGCAAAGCTAAAAAGTACAATTCCAGTGGGAAAGGATAAGCAAACTTTAGAAGCCCATAAAGATAAAATCAGGATTATCCAATTGATGTTGGCCGAGTTTGAAACGGGGGAAAAAGAATAAAACGCCCCCTATAATGACCCCTAAAAAAACAAAACCCTTGTAAACTGTTGATTTACAAGGGTTTATATTTTAAATAAGTTGACCCACAAGGACTCGAACCTTGAACGCCTGGACCAAAACCAGGTGTGTTACCATTACACCATGGGTCAATCATGCCGTAGCGAAGGCAAATTTATAACTTTTTTTTCATTTAGTAAAGCCCTAATATTATTTTTTTGTGTTTTGTGTAAAAAAAATCAGAATTCGGCTTGTTTCTACTTGTTGATGGCCATTTTTATCTTATTTTAGGACAAGTATCGTGAGAGTATCTCATTGGTTCTTTATTCTATTTACATTGATATTAATAGTAGATTGCCCAATGATTTTGTGTTTTAAGGTTTAAAACCAGTATCATAATTAAAAAAACAGACTATCCTAAAGTAGTCACTTATATGCTTTATTCACCAAATAAATTAACATATGAACAATTTAACCAAAAACAAATGTGTAGCTTGTATACTATTGGTACTCATGCAATACATCAATGTAAACGCAAATACACCACTTGCGGATATTTTCTACGACATGAACCAGGTACCTGTTACGACAGCAGGTGCAATCATAGATGCTACGGGGAATACATCAGGTACACTTTCAAATACCGGAAGCGGGATGCCAAGCCTCATCCAAGGCGCAAGCGCATACTCGCAGGCAGCTTGGGATTTCGGTCAGACAGATAGCTACATTCGTGTAGCATCGAACCCGACTACTGCACGACTTGGCGATATTACGGCTACCGATGGTTTGACGATTAGTTTCTGGGCAAATCTTGATTATAATGTCAACTTTATTCATCACCGTATTGCAGGAATGGGAAATACATTTGAGATTATGATGTACAATTCAGGTGTTGTGTTTCGATTTCAGGGAGAAGATTATACCATTAATATTCCCACTTCAGCTGATCCTTTAAATGGCACATGGCAACATTTCGCAGTTGCATTTGATTTCTCAACTAGTACCGACAACCTAGTCGTCTATCTTGATGGTTCGCCCATTGATTCTGCAAGTTATAATGTAATGAGTCCATTTAATACATCAACAAATGACTTGATCATTGGTGCGCGTGCAAATGGAAGTTATTTCTATCCGGGGAAAATGGATGATTTTATCATTTTCGATGAGGCAATCAGTGCAGCAGATGTGATGAATCTTTATACGAATGGGTTGAATGATAATGCTCCGGACACAAAGGACACGGAAATATTAAGTCTCAACCCTTTTCTCTATGAAGATTTTGAAACGATTGAAACAACGAGTTTTTTTAAAGACCGCTCAGGCAATAGTACCTGTGAATGGATTAATGGAAATCGCCCAGATCTGATACTGGGAATTCGTGGAAATGCAATGAATTTTAATAATGTAGATGCTGCTTTTAGAGCACATTCTTATGGTAATTATAAGATCGGTAATTTTCTTCATTCCACAGGCTTCACTTGTTCTTTTTGGGTCAATCATTTGTACGATCATAGCTTGGATTTACACGATAGAATTTTATCACAATGGGGTTTTGAATTGATGCTCAGTTCTGGCATTACAGCTACGTTTAATGCACAATCTCAGCAAATATTCGGAACAGAAGTATTTGATGGTCAATGGCATCATCTTGTAATTGTAGCGGACTTCACGGAAATGACAGATAATGTTATTGTGTACTCAGACAATGTGCCTGTTGGAAGTTTTACATATGATTTTAGTTCGGGATTTTCAAGTACAGATAGCCGAAGGTCTTTTTATGTTGGTAGCAGAAGTGGAGGAAGCCGTTATGGGAATGCAAAACTCGACGAATTGAGTTTGTTTAATAGACCATTGACTGTATACGAGGTCAATCAACTCTATCAGGTAAATACTGTTGTGGAAAGCAACCCGCAAATAAAAACGCTTCAGATTAATGATGGAAAGACTATCGACACGGAGGGCGTCTCTACACAAATTAATCTGACGGCCACGACTAATCTTACGAACCCTGTTGATATCTGCTGGGAGGTGGTTCAGGGAGAAGCCCAAATCCAAGTTAATAACAATCTATCTGCAACCATCACCTTAGCAGATGGTACGAACTATCAACACGCAAGGATCAGGTTGACTGCAGGGGACGGAAATCATGAAGTGAGTGCTTTCATTAATGTCGTTCGTGTTGCGGAAAAAGTATCCGGTGTGCAGCAGCTTTCCGAACTTCCTACTCCCGGCGTACATCCACGCATTTTATTCGGCTCCAACGATCTGCCCGATCTTCGCAGTCGATACAGCACCGTTGGTTATATTC
>JAHDGC010000042.1 GCA_020627865.1 Saprospiraceae bacterium
AGCGTTCCTACCATTTATGATCTCCAAAACTTTTTCTTTACCAATATTATTAATACCATTATTAGCGTTCATATTATAATACACTTATATTCCATATAAATGAAGTAAAATACGGATAATGTTGCAAAAATCCTAAAATCCACACTATTACCTGTATAAAAAACAAGTATCTTGTCAAGATCAAAACAATTATCCAGTATGTATATCTTGACGACATATAGCAAGGAATACAATATCTCACTATAAAGTCACCTTACGAGTAGAAGTTTATATATGGGAATGTTAATCTTTCTTGATTTCTAAAAAAGTAGAAAGCAAAAGTACACATTAAATTATAATTGATATAATTTATTTGACCTTTGCTTTCTACTATAATAGTAGGTTCCTACTATTTCTTTACACAGAAGAAAATTTGTTCACTTTTGAGTAGCCCAAATTTCTCTATTTCTTTTTCTGAAAATGCTTTTCTTGCATATTCTTCAACAGTGACTCTAAAGCCAAGTTTTGTCAATTTCTCAGGATATTCTATGTAACCATAAATCCTGTTTTTACTGGACTTATCGTAAGGCGTGTTACCCTTGGAACGTAAATTTTCTTGGGTATGCTTAAAAGACCGGAAAGTCGGCACCTGCAACATGGCCCATCCCCCTTTCTTGAGCACCCGCAAAAGCTCCTTTATTACGGCAGTATCGTCAACGATGTGTTGTAAAACATTATTACAAATGATACCATCTATTGAATCATCCTTATACTTAAGGTTCAGCAAATCTGTCTCCAATTCTCTGCGTTCCTTTTTATTCGCAATTTGCAAATAAGTAACATTAGAAGCCTCCTTAAATTCCTCAGCCAATACTTTTTCCGGAGCAACATGCAATAATTTGAAATTATTCCTACGGAACAAATCCGTCCTTTCTTCAAAGAAAAAGTAAGCCAATCTATTCCGCTCAAGAGATGAACATTTCGGGCAAATCGCATTTTCCCTTTTATTCATTGGTTTGAACTTTGTGGAAGAAATCTCACAACAGGGACAGTAGTATTTTTTGCCGGAAGGCACGTAGCGTCCTTTCGATTTTCTGGCCACCACGATGTCTTGATGAGCAACCCAACCTTTAGGCCAGATATGCTTAACCCCCAAATCGTTGATCAATCCGGTAGCGAAATAAAGCCAGCTCTTATCATAAACAGAGATCCCATAATGCTTGGAGTTCGGGTAAGTGGCAAAACCGAATCCTGTACGATCATACCGGTCAAGTAGTGCTTGTACATTTTTCTCCGACAAGTTGTAAACTTTCTCTCTCTTGGTTATTCTATCCACAACATAATCTCCATGCATCGTGAATACGATAATACCATCTTTGGAAAGACTAGCCGTCATTTGCCTTAGCAAGCCCATCACTTTCTTCTCTGGTAAATGCGTAAATAATGACCCGACCCAAATCAAGTCAACATTTTTAGGCAAGACCAAATCTTCAGGCTCTGGTGTAGAATCGATTTGGATACCGTTGAAATTATCCACACAATATTGTGTCGCGTCTTTCATAATATCACTGACATAAAGCCTTGCATTGGGGAAAAACACATTAAACCATCTGGACACCCGGCCATAGCCACAAGGCAAGTCGAGGATTTTTTTAATCTTAGACGGATCAATCTGCTCTTTATCCAAGGCTTTTTTTATGTTCACACAAGCATCCACCCCGGTCATAAAATAATAATAAGGGGAATCGGTAATCATTCCATCATTGGAATGGATATTCATACTTAACCTTTCTTTCGCAGCTTTCATAAAATCTTTAGGATCCAAAGATTTGTATTTCTTCGAAAGCTTTAGCAACATAGTCTCTTTATCAATTAACTGAGCTTGATTATTCATTTCTATAATAATTTTTTATACATTTTAAAATCGGTATACAACACTACACGCAGAGAGATTCAGTTCCCCCAAATAAAGTAGTCTTACTGGGGCATACAGTTGTATAAAAGCAAGGTTCTATTTCCTGTTTTGGAAAGAAATACCAAGCATTATCGGGTATGTATTATTTTACGTTAATCTTGAACGACTTGTTTTTAGAGGTATAATATTTCTTGGCATTACTATCAACGATAACCAGCGAAACGGTGTGTACACCTTTGCCAATTTTAGCTGTTGGAATTCTGGCTTCGAATCCGGTATAGTCATAATTTTTATTTTTAAACTGCTTGGACACATCCGGTCTGTAGAACCCATACTTCGTTGCAAAATACTGCTTGTTATCTATAGCAATAAAAACCCCCTTTGCAGCTTTTTTACTAAGTTTATCAAAGGCCCATCCTCTCTTCAGGGTCAAGAAGCCATCCTTAATTTCTATAATTTCCTTGCTCGGGAATGTTAACTTCTTGCCATTAGCTATACCGAAATGAAAAGCCGTATTAATATCTGATTTTTTTAGGGTTTTCATCCTTTCAACATTCAAAGAAGAAAGCTTATCCTTTTTCTTAGGTTTCGGTTTCGGTTTGGTAATCGTCTTGGTTGGCGTATTGGCCGCTGTCTTATTAGGGGCAGGTTTAGTTTCTGCTCCACAGCTACACATTACCGTGAGTACGAAGCATAGAAAGAGTAATTTAGAGGTAAGGATTGTATTTTTCATGTTCAAATTTTATTTTAAAATTTCAATTTTGTTTTAGTGGTTTATTAATAAAAAACAAGTTAGAAGTAAAAAGATCAAACCTTGCTAGCCAGCAGTTCGATAGCTTAGTTGGCCTAACTTTAAATCTGTTTTCTAAGTATAGATTTTACTTTTTAGTGGTCTTTGGCCGCAACATTGGTACCATAATTCTGTCGCATGCTCTGAACGGCTTTCATCCATTCCCAATGAGCCTTTACCCCCGCTTCGATGGAAGTTTCCGGCGTCCAATTAAAGGTATTTTTTGCCTTGTCATGATCCAGCACCACCCTTTTAACATCGAAAGGCCGACCTTCCGCAAAATTAACGATAATTTCTTTACCCGTTACTTTTTTGATCACCTCTATTAAATCAAGCAGATTGTACCCTACCTTCGCACTGGCATTATAGATTCCCGGTTTAAAATCTCGACTGACTTTAAGGCATAAATCCACCAAGTCATCAATGTAAATATAATCCCGGATTACAGAACCATCGCCTAACACGGTGATGGGTTCTCCTTGATGAATCAGGTAAAGGAAACGAGAGATTACCCCCTGTACCCCATTAAAGTTTTGATGAGGGCCATAAGGGTTGGATGGCCTAAGGATAATGCCATCAATTTTATTCAAGTATTGGAACAGGTTGATGTACTTCTCTATCGTCAACTTTGAGATGCCATAGGCAGAAATCGGGAATAAGCCCGTATCTTCCTTGACAATTACCTCCTTTGCATTTCCGTATACAGCTCCTCCAGAGGAAAAGAAAACGATTTTCCGAACCTGGTTCTTCTCCATCAATTCGATCAACTTCACCGTATTGATGACGTTTTCATTCAGCCCCATAATGATTTGTTCATTAGAAGTACTCGGAACCGTACTCCACACCAAATGAAAAACCATATCAACACCAGATAATGCCTTATCCAATTGATCTTGCTCACCAAAATCATTGATGAAATACTCCACCTGAGGATTAGGATCTCTAAATTTTTCATGGTCATGGCTAAACACCCTCACCTCATGACCAACAGAAAGAAATCCATCTATCAAATGAGAACCTATAAAACCTGTACCACCTAATATCAGTATCTTCATTAAATCTATTTTTGACAAATTAAAAGTTTGCGGTAATCAAACCGAACGATCTTCGATTGATAGGACTTCACCTCAACAATCGAAAATTTATTCTTTTCTAGGGTTTGTCTTAAAGTTTCATAAGTCATAGATTTCGTGCGTCCTTTGTAGCCACTCAAATGATCTGCTCCATCATAATTATTGTAAACCACCAGATACCCTTTCGGGTCTAACAGTCTGTATACTTCCTGCAATAATTTATCGTTGTAATCGTCCCCTGCCCGTAAAGCATCATTGAGCGCAATAATATACAATCCTCCAGACCTATTTTCCAAGGCTCCTTTTTTCTTAATAATTTTCTCCAGCTCTTTAGATGTAAACACCTTACCTTGGAAACTCTTCGTCCAGAAAGCTTTTATGGAATCATTCAGATTCACATGCATGGAGGTCAAGCGGCGGAAAGAAAAAGGTGATTCCGAGAAGTACCGATATAAGCTTCTCGTTTTAGAATCGGATGAACACTCTGGGCAGATGTGGTCATCGTTCTTAACGATAAAACTTTTTCCATACCAGTTACAAACATTACACAAGTTAACGGACTCCCGCTCAATCTGATTCAACAAGGGTTTCATTTCTAAATCCCCCGGATGAATCGCCACGATATTTTCATCAAGCCTCGATTCTAGTCCTGGCCGTGTTTTGTTGAACAAAGCCAAAAAGTCAGGAAGCGTTCCCAGTTCCCATCCCATACTTTCGACATAGTAACTGAATTCTACATCGGTATAGTTGTGATAAACATCATCACTAAACCCTCCGATTTCGTCGATCATCTTTCTTCTCATCACGAAGAGGCCACCTTGGACATGCTTGAATATCCGATCTGGATTATTCAGGGCAAAATCCTTATTCCGGAATTTGTCGAAGAGCGGCACCCCTTTCGGGTAATCTTTTCCGGTGAGGTAAGTCGGGGAATAACATAAGGTACCGGCAACCCCAATCTTCGGGTTTTCATTCATATAATGCAGTACGGGCATTTCCCAACTTTGATGCAGTACAAAACCTTCTTTCCCGCACAAATAAACGATGTAGTCTGAATTTGAGCTTTCAATAGCAATATTAGAGCCTGGCCCTACGAAAACATTTTTCGCTAAGAATTTCACGGTGACCCTATCGCTAGAACGATCCAACTTGTCCAGATATTCCACGACATCCTTCTCACTCGCATTATCCACAATGACCAGATGGAAAGGCGTAGAAGTATATTTAAAAACCCTACGGACAACCTCTTTCAGCTCGGGTAAATTATTATAACTAACAATAATAATATCAATGGTCTTCTGCGCCCAAGTCCATTTCAAAACATCCATAGACTTGTCTATACTAAAATAACTATTCAATTTAGTTTTAGCATTATCCAGCATGGTCGCTATCTTCGCTGGCGAAGCATTGTAATACGAGCGAATGGCCTCGACGATGCTTTTCGGATCTTTTATTTTACAGTAAAAACCATTGATGCCATCAAGAACCAAGCTACCGATACTCGATACGGGTGTCGTGATGACCGGAATCTCAGAAGCCATCGCCTCCATCAAGATCGTCGGTATCCCATCCATATCCCCGTTAGAAGCCCTTACGGAAGGTTGGATAAAGAGATCATGCGTGTTGAATACTTCGATAATCGCATCCTTGCCGGCCAGCTTGCCCTTGAGGAAAACATTGTTGAGTTTATATTCTTGGATCAGCTTTTCATACTCCGGCTCCAAGTCGCCATAACCATAAATATTAAAGGAAATATCCGGTAGATATTTAGCGGCCTGAATCAAGTAAGCGTATCCCTTCTTCTCGACAAACCGCCCGATGGCGCAAACCTTTTTGGTTCTCAATTTCACATGATCGGCCTTGTCGTATTGTTCATACGCCTTGTTATCGAATACCTGCGGATTGATAATTATTTTGGGTCTCGGAACGCCCTGTTCCATCAAGTAATCCAAATGGAATTTACCCGGCACCATTACACCCAAGCAATGGCTGGAACTCACGACCTCGGCAATCCTGTTCTTCTCGATATTTGCATATTTGAATATGCCGGCAGCATGAGCAGCAAAAGTAAACGGAATGTTAGCTTTCACACAGGCCGGATACAGGAATTCTGTAACGGTTGGATAAACAAAAATACTATGGGCAACCGTACGCCCAGACTGGACTAATTTATCAGCCAAGTCTTCCACTGAAACGACCCGTTCCCAAGTAATATCAAAATCCGGTTTAAAATCTTTATGCGGAGATTGTTTGCAGTACACCCTAACATCGTGTCCACTATTAACGAGATGCTTCAATTCGTTGAGCACGAATGTTTCTGAAGGCACGGGAAAATGCCAGACGAAGTAGGCGATTTTTAATTCCTTGGGTGCTGGTTTCACTTTTACCGGTTGAGGCGCTACGGCCACAACACCATTACTATTATTTTGCTCAACACGAATGCCATCAACATGATAGCCACCACTATCGAGGCTCAATATCGGCACGGATAATCGCTGCACCGCTTCCCGATCCTCATCAAAGATGGCTTTATAAATACCATTCAATCTTTCGGAAATGACTTTGCTCGTAACGGTATGCAAAGCACGTGCTCTACCCTGCTCACCCAAACGCTTTATCTTTTCAGGGTGTTTGATCAAATCCAAAATAATTGGAGTCGCTTCTTGCCATGCTTTGTAGTTGATCAAGTAGCCCGTCTCTTCCTGTACGACCAATTCCGGCAAGGCTCCATATCTGTAAACGATTGTAGGCCTAGCCGCTAACATGGCCTCCGCAATGGTTCGCCCGAAAGATTCTGCAAAGTGTGAAAAGTTAATGACAATATCAACGGCTTTATGTGCATCAATAGCATTTTTCACGTATCCGTAGAAAATCACATTCTCGGTGATTCTTCCGGCTTCTTGTTCCTTCTTGAGTCTTCTGGTCAAATCCGTTTCCTGACCAATTAACAAGAATTTCACCTTATCCGTATGCTTACTCACATCATTGGCCAACATCACAAAATCTTCCACACCTTTTTTAGCAATGTTACTGCTAATTAAACCGATCTTGATTTCATTCGGATTAATACTATTTTCAACATCAAGGTAAGCATCTGTTACCAGATTCGGCACGACAAAAGTGGCATTTTCTTTATTAAACTCTCCCAAAGTAATGGAGGAGTTTGCAATAATATAATCTGTAGAATCCTTAACGACCTCGATGATATTTTCAGCGTTGGTTTCTATTTTGCGCTGGAGTGGTTTATCCCTTGAGATGAGTTCTCTGGCATGGATAATTGTTCTTACCCCAAACTGACTGGCCGCCTCGCACACATCTAACAACATGATGGTATTGGCATGGATCAAGTTAACATTGAACAGTTCAATGATTTTCTTGAACTTCAGAATCGTATTGTTATTATACCGCTTGTTATAAGTCCACCATCCATATTTAAACCCTAATATTTTTGAAGTATTGGGTTTAAGCAAATCAACAAATGCATCATTCATGTTCGGGATAACCGCCACAACATTGTACTGCTCTTTGTCAATAAGACTTGAGATGTCGAGGTAACTACGTTCTCCACCGTAAATATATTTTCCTACAGCGTGTGCTACCAATAAGATGGTTTTCTTGGAAGTATCCGTCGGAATATTTCCATCGATTTCAAGGAAGAATTTTTTATTGACATCATCAGACAAACTTTTAAATTCGTCTACTTTGATGGCAGGTCGATTCTCAGCAATACCGAACTTCAACCAGTGGTTTAATATTTCGGATTGATTTCCTTTCGTAAAAGCTTTGACATCTTTATTGCGCTCAACGTAATATTGGGGATCAAACATTGGGGAAGCTTTCCGACCTTCCTTGATACCATAATTTAACCAATGGCGTAGTGTTTTTTCCCAATCTCCTTTCGTGTATTTCTCTACGTCTTTATTGTGTTGTAAATAAAATTTTGCTTTATAAGCAGGAGAAGACCAGCGACCTTCCTTGAACCCATATTCCAACCAATGTTTAACCACCTTCACGTAATCTCCCTTAGAATAATTGACAACATCCTTATTCTTCTCCAAGTAATATTTCGGATCAAAAGCAGGGGAAGCTACCCGACCTTCCTTTATCCCATGTTTCAACCAATGATCTAGCGATTTAGCCTTATCACCCTTGGTATATTTCTTTACATCTTTGTAAAAGTTGATGTAGAAATCGGGATTAAAAGCCAGGGCACGATATTTTTCATCTGCTTTTATTTTGGCAATAAATCCACCTTTTTTAGACTTCCCTTTATCCTTTGATTTTGCCTTCCCATTACTAGCAGCATTTTCATTGGCAGAAATGGCCAACGGCGCCCCTTCCGCAAGCATATTGTTTTCGGATACCCCTCTACCGCCATCTCCCGAGATTTCGACATGCTCCGTATCTATAGTCCTTTGCCCCAGATACTTCCTGAGATTGGTTAAAATCAAAGTTGGTGGTTCATTTTTCAGGGCTGTTCGTAAGGTAACAAGATTCTTTCGGTTAATGCCTTTAATAAATTTTCCTGGGTGGCTCACACTCTCCATGAGAAAACGCCTCCAGAACCAAAATTTACTCTTGTCTTTTTCCGGTTGATAGGTACCATTGTTATTCTCGGCTCCCTTAGGAAAAGGGCCAGATATTAAGTTGGCAATTTTATATCCAAATGTATTTTCGTATTCCTGAAGTTTTACTTTAAAGTCGGCGTACTCTTGTTCTAACCTCGCGTGACTCTCTTGTTCATCATACAGATTATCCTGCAGTAAGGAGAGTTCTGCCTCTTGTTTTTTCAAGATGTCTTCCTGAGATCGAAGTTGATCAGTTTGATCCGTAACCATTTTCTCGTAAGAATTAATGGTTTCTTCTGTAAGCACGAGCCGTTCTTGGTTCCGTTCATTTTCACTTTCAGATTGGGCAATATTTTCGGCCAATTCAGAAAGCTTGTAATCTTTTTGTTTGGTCAAGTCCTCTAGTTCCTCGATCTTGGCCTGCTTCTGTTCTTTTTCCTCAAGACTGGCCTGCAACTCCTGCTGTACCGCCACTATGGCCTCTCCTTTTTCTTCCACCATATGCTCCAAGTTCAAAACTTCTGTTCTGTTTTGCTCTTGGATATCCTGTAGTGTTTTCGCGGAATGTTCTACTTGCTTACTCAGCTCCTCTATCTTTACCTCCTTCTGTTTTACTTCTCTGGAAAATTCTGCATTTAAAGATTTCAAATCATCATAAGCCCCAACTTTAGCCTCCAACGCTCCCTGAATACCGGCGATATTTTCTTTAATCCCATTTATGGACTGCATCGTAGTCTTGAGGCTATTTTCCTTCGAGGATAATAGTCCGGACAATTTTTCCTTAGAAGCAAGCAATGCCTCAAAGGCCTCATCTTTCAACTTCAAGTTCTCGGAAACCAAAACGAAAGCCTCTTCCAATTCTTTGATTCTCGTCTCCTTTTCATTTACATTTTCCGTGTTTTGTAAGGCCTCGGCTTCCAAGGCTTTGATCCTAGACTCCTTTTGGTTTAGGCTATCTGTAGCACTTGCCAAATCAGCCTCCAATTCTTTGATCCTAGACTCCTTTTGGTTTACACTTTCTTTAGTATGCAAAGCCTCGGCTTCCAAGGCTTTCAGACCTGACTCCTTTTGGTTTAGGCTATCTGTAGCACTTGCCAAATCGGTTTCCAATTCCCTGATTCTGATCCCTTGCTGCTCTTTACTTTCCGTCACCTTCAAGACTTCGGCTTCCAGCGACTTGATCCTCATTTCTTTTTCGGTTATACTTCCCGCAGTGCGCAGTGCATCGGCTTCCAATTCTCTGACCTTGATTACTTTTTGGCCTAACTCACCATCTTTTTCCTTTAATTCCCGCCTCAATACATTGTACTCTCCACTAAGCTCCTGCAGCTCTTTTTCGGATCGATTAAACATCGCATCCTTCTGGTCACTAATCTTTTTGTGTTCGGCAATCAGTCCTTCCAAAAGTTCAGACTTCTGGGCATTAGCATCGACCTTTTCCCGTAAACTTTCAATAGTAATATCCCTATCTTTAACAGAATGTTGGACTTGCTCAATGACCGTATCTTTTTCCCGGATGATTCTTTTTAATTCATCAACTAATTTTTCGCTTGCCTCGACTTCGTGTTCCTTCAGCTCTAATTTTCCATCTTTCGCATCAAGCCTTCGGAGCAGTTTGGTATTCTGCTTACGGGTCGTTTTCAAAGCGCTATCTCGCTCTGCTAACCTATTGACAATTTTAGACAATTTACTTTCCAGTGCTGATTGTGTCCTTTCAAAAGCGGCTCTTTCTTCTGAGCGCAATCTATTCAACGCTTCCATCTCCAAGGTCAACTTATCGACCTGTTGCAGCACCTCCGTGACCGCTACACTATCAGATGTTTTTTGCTCAGTGAGCATGTTTTCCCTAAGTTGTAGTTCTCCCTCCAACGATTTTATTTTATTAGTCAAAAAAGTTATATTCTCATCAATAGAGGGGTCATGTTTATGTTCATCTTTTGTACGTTGACTGGCATCGTACGCACTGTTTTCTAATTCGAGTTTTAAGGATTCGATTTGGTTATAAAGCTGTTGGACTTGTTTTTCTTTTTCGCTAATTTTCCCCTGATTCAGCTTCTCCGCACTCTCCATATGTTCAATGATAAAAGGAACAGTTTCTTCATCAAATGCCTCAAATTTTAATAAGGCCTGAAACTTAACAGGTTGATTATTTTTTGCAAAATCATGTTTAATCTGAAAAATAGGATCAATCGTACTAAAAAGAAACTTATTTTCATCATTCGAGATGGCGTTACTTGTCGTCTCTAAAGGTTTAATCTCTCCATTTTCTAAAATGACCTGTATCTTGTCTAACCGAACTAAAGCACGACAATTACAAGGATCGAATCTTAAATGCTCAATTTCAGAAAATGACCGCAGGTCAAAATTAATAGTATCCGTCTCTTTTGTAATAGGCAGTACTATCGTATCCTTCTCGTTAAAACTATTTCCTACATCTACAAAGAGTTGCGCATATATTTTCTTCGCATCCCTTGTTGGAGATAGTTTTTTGATGACCTCATCATCATAGAAGAAGTTCTGATATTTATAGAATTTAGCGTAAAAAATATCAAGTTGATCGACGACCAGTTTTGTTAGCTTGCCCTTTGCGCTTGCCTTTTCCAGTAGCAGATAATTTTCCTTGACCTCTACCGGAAAGTGTTTGACGGACTTATCCGTATCTGAATAGTGATTCAAACCGGTATCCACAAACTCGTTAATCAACTCCTTCTCCGCCTTACCAATCTCTAATTTCAGGCCAAATGTTGAGCTGATTACATTTAGACGTTTAAATGGGTCTTTCAATAAGTCATCATAGTGCACAATGACCCTTTGTTCTCCTCTCGTGAAGAACTCTGCACGACTCATGTAATTCATCCAAAGTGTTAGCGACCTTTCTGCTTGAAAACCATCGCGTTTGGCTAAAGATTTACAGACTTCGTCAGGATGCCTAAGCATGATGATAAAGGAGTAGTCAATTTTTAACTCATCAAAAACGGTTTTCCAAATCGGTAGAAGAATAGACAGCCTAGGATCCTTAATCGCAATAGGTTTATCTTGTTGATCTTTATCGGAAAACTCCTCGATAAGTATTTGCTTTACACTATCCTTAATATTTTGCAGTTCATACTTTGTTAATTCAAAGTTATGGAGTAATGCAGGAGAATCCCACGCCCTGTCCAGCTTTAAGAGTATTTTTTCATTTAACACAAAAATCTTCTCGTTCTCAAAATACCCCTTGGGATTACTCTCTAGTGGAGGTAAAAGGTGTTTGCCGAGATTGTACCCCAGACACTTCAACACCCCTGCCATTACTGATGTTCCACTTCGGTGCATACCCAAAACAAACACGCACTTTTTAGGTATATTTAAAATATCAGACATTATAGATTATGATTGAGTGCTTTAATATCCATCCGCTCTCCCCATTCGAACTTGCTATGATTAATGAAAGCTTACCTTTTCAGGAACTTACTTTCTCTGTATTTTTCTTTACAAATAATTTTTTATACTCTACGATGGTTTCCTCTGGGCCACCAAGAAATTTCACTTCCCCCTTATCTAAAAACAATACCCTGTCACAGTGATTCTTAATGGTGGGTAAGTTATGACTAACATGTACGATGGTTCGCCCATCAATCAGGGCACGTTTGAAAACTTCTTTCGATTTTTCCCGGAAGGCAAGGTCTCCAACGCCTCCAAAAAATTCATCCATCAGGAAAATATCTGCCTCCGCATGAACCGCAATCGCGAAAGAAAGTCGGCTCCTCATCCCACTGGAATAGAACTTGAGCGGGGTATCCACGAAATTTTCCACACCGGCAAAATCAATGATTTCATCGAAGATGCTGCCTATTTTTCTAAAGGTCAAACCAAGTACTGAACCATTTATATAAATGTTATCCCGAGCACTAAGCGCAGGATCGAACCCCATTCCTAAAGAGAGTCGGATGATTTTGCCCTTCACATTTACGGAGCCACCTTGGTCTACCGGATAGGCTCCCATGATCAACTTTAATAAAGTAGATTTTCCACTGCCATTCTTTCCAATTATCCCAAAGAACTCCCCTTTATGTATGTTCAAATTAACTCCTTGCAACGCCTTTATTTCCCTGAGTCCATTTTTCCTTGAAAAGAAATTAAAAAACTTGTTGCGTATCGAATCCGAAGCCTTTTCCCTGACATAAAATGTCTTACTTACATTTTCTAAACTTATGGCAACATCTTGACCCATTTCAACCATTTTTATTAAAAAGACTATTAAAACTGTTCCGCTGCTTTGTGAGAAAATTTCTTAAACAAATACAAAGCGAGAGCCAGCAGAATTAAAGTATATGAGAAGTCAAAAATTAATAAAGTCATATCCGGAAGCTGCCCGTACAATATGGCATTCCTTGCATTTACGATAATTCCTGCCATTGGGTTTGCATATAATAATATGACCAGATACCCTTTCAGTTCGTCACTATTCCAAAATATGGGTGTTAGCCAGAATCCCATCAACAAGACAATATCCCACATGTGCACAATATCCTTCAAGTAAATATTTAGGGTAGCCAATAATAAACCAACCGCCAATACCAATAAGAATGTATTGAGGATCAGCAGCGGCATAAATAGAATATTTATGGTTATCGGAATACCCAAGCCTAAACTAATCGCCAAATAGGCCGTGATATTGAACATAAAACCCAGTAAAACACTGAATGTTGCCGATGTAAAAAGATCAACCTTATTGAATTGAATATTTTCTATCAGGTACTTTTTACTTTTTAAAATATTAATCCCCTTCTTTGTCCCTTCCGAGAAAAACATCCAGAACAATAAAGCCGAGAACAAATATAAGGCATAATTCTCCTGTGATCTTTTAAAAATATATGTAAATACAAAATAATATATCGCGACCCTAAATAATGGATTAATCAATGCCCAGAACAGCCCCAAAAGATTATCATAATACCGCCGTCTAAAATCCACCTGTGCCAGTTTCCAGATCAGCTCCAACCGGTTATTTTCCGGCAACCGCTCCAATACTGGTTTCAATAATTCATTTACCATTACTCAAATTATTATCAAAATAAAATTAACCCGTTGCAGCGTTTTCTTATGAAGAACCTTCAAATCCGCTATCCAACAACCAAGCAAATCCCATCAACAATCCCGCAGTAATCAAAACACCTTCTAATGGTTGCACCACCCGATAAATAATCTTAGGATGCACTTCACTCCAAAAACCCTCTGGTGGCCCTACCCTATTCAGCAAAATTGGTGCAGTAGCCATATTTTCATCCGGAGGATATACTTGCAACAAACCTGCCATATACAAACCAAAACCAAGCACCGCCACTACAAAAACGCCCTTCCAAACCCAATTCCAGCTTCTTCGTATAGGTTCACACCCTACAGCCGCTATAGCCACCAAGCCAAATGTTGCCCCCAACAGATTAATGATTACATCATTAAAATCATAGTAATCCGTTCGTTCCGGAGCCAGATAAAAATACTGATAAGCTTCATCTATGGCACCCAACATCGTACAGATAAGCAGGGTTTGCCCATAATGCTTCACCAAGGGAAATATCAGCAACGCCATAAAACCATACTGAAAAAAGTGTACAATTTCTATATTGATGATAACCAATGTGCGGAATGCAATTATAGACAATACAATACTCGTAATAAGACTTATCAATAATAGTTTTCGATTTGGGCGCTTGAGTATTGCCGCCAGTAAGGGGGTAAGATAAATCAGCAATAATACAATGCCACCTGTCAAAATTATGGCGTCATAACGGCTACGCGGGAGATGACCGAATATATCTACCGTCCATAAGCCCACTTGTTCATGTGGAAGAACGACGAGTAGAAAATATATTATTGCTAAAACAAGATTTAGCTTGGGTCTTAAGCTTAAATACTGTACTAAACTTTTCATAGTTTAAAATACGACGACAAATATATAAATTTTTATGCTAAATTATGTAACACAACACCAAAAAACTGAAATAGCGCTTCATCTGATCCAACTTTAATACCACGTAGCATCGTTCAAACTTTCATAAACCGCTTGAATCCCGGCTTCCAATGGAATTTTCGCCTCCCAGCCTTGCGATTTTAATTTACGGACATCCATTAATTTTCTGAGTGTACCATCTGGTTTGGTCAGGTCATTGGCTATATCTCCGGTATAACCGACAATTTTTTTGATCAAAAGCGCCAAATCTTTGATCGAAATATCCTCCCCTGTTCCAATATTAACCAAACCCGGCTCATCATAATTTTCCATCAAGTAATAACAAGCATCTGCCAAGTCATCTACATGTAAGAATTCCCGTTTAGGACGCCCCGTTCCCCACATGGTCACGGTGGGTAAACCTTGCTTTTTCGCCTCGTGAAACTTTCGGATCAGGGCTGGCAATACATGCGAGTTTTGTAAATCATAATTATCATTGGGCCCATACAAGTTGGTGGGCATCACTGAAATGAAATTACAGCCGTATTGCGCACGATATGCATCACAAAGTTTTATACCCGCAATTTTTGCAATCGCATAAGGCTCGTTTGTCGGTTCCAGCAAGCCCGTAAGCAAGTAATCTTCCTTTAATGGCTGCGGTGCCATTTTGGGATAAATGCAGGAAGAGCCTAGAAACATTAATTTCTCAACACCAAACTTACGGGCAGCATGAATCACATTGGCTTCTATCATCAGGTTATCATAAATGAATTCTGCTCGATAGGTGTTGTTGGCCACGATACCACCGACCTTGGCTGCTGCTAGAAATACGTAATCCGGTTTTTCTCGACGAAAAAACTCGTTAACTTCTTGTTGATTCCGCAAATCCACTTCCGAAGAAGTCCGCAGCAAGAAATTGGCAAAACCTTCTTTTTTTAACTTCCGTAAAATGGCGGAACCGACCATGCCCCGATGACCCGCGATGTATACTTTTTTTGCTTTGTTCATATGGAATTTATTATGTCGCCGGTAGAGACGCGATGCGTCTCTACCGGCGTCTCTACTCAAATTCATTTTTTACAGCAAAACCCGCCTGCTTTAAATATTGATCTTTGCGGAAAACCTCCAGATCACATTTCACCATTTCCCCGACCATCATTTCCAGATCATATTTCGGTTCCCAATTAAGCTTGGCTTTTGCCTTGCTGGGATCTCCGATCAATAAATCCACTTCCGTTGGCCGGAAATAGGCTGGATCGACGCTGACAATCTCTTGCCCTGGCTTCAAGTCATAGCTGGTATCCGCCACCGAGGCAATAATCCCAACCTCATCGACGCCTGTGCCCCGAAATTCAAGTGTCACCCCAATTTCCTTAAAGGCCATCCGTACAAAATCCCGCACGGAGGTCGTCACTCCTGTTGCAATCACAAAATCCTCAGGCTTGTCCACTTGCAACATCCGCCACATGGCCTCTACATAATCCTTGGCATGTCCCCAATCCCGTTTGGCATCCAGATTTCCTAGATATAACTTGTCCTGAAGACCCAGTGCAATTTTGGCCGCAGCTCTTGTGATCTTTCTGGTCACGAAAGTTTCCCCTCGTAAGGGAGATTCATGGTTGAACAAGATACCATTTACCGCAAACATATTATAAGCTTCCCGATAATTGACAATGATCCAGTAGGAATACAGTTTTGCGACCGCATAGGGCGAGCGGGGATAGAAAGGTGTTTTTTCACTCTGCGGTACTTCCTGTACCAAACCATACAACTCCGAGGTAGAAGCTTGATAAATCCGAGTCTTTTGGGTTAAACCCAATAGTCGAACCGCTTCCAGAATCCGGAGGGTGCCTAGTCCATCTGCATCGGCGGTATATTCCGGCATCTCGAAACTTACCTTCACATGAGACATGGCCCCGAGGTTATAAATTTCGTCGGGTTGCACCTGTTGGATGATGCGGATCATGTTGCTGGAATCCGTCAAATCTCCATAATGGAGGAAGAATTGCCGGTTTTCGATGTGGGGATCTTCATACAGATGGTCAATACGCTGGGTATTAAAGATGGAGCTTCTCCGCTTGATCCCATGCACTTCATAATCCTTCTTTAATAGGAATTCTGCCAAATAGGCGCCATCTTGGCCTGTGATCCCTGTAATTAATGCTACTTTTTTCTTCATGTGTAATAAGATTCTTCAAAAAATAAAACCGACATTCAAATAGAAACGTGACTAAAACGTCGTAAGCATTACGACGCTACGATGTTTTAAACCACAAAAGTATCATACTTATGGTATAAATTCTTGATTTTAGAACCACATTTTGTCTTTTATCTGTGTATTTCTGACAGAAAAGGGGTTGCCTATTGCTTTTTGCATGGGTATAGTTTACGGAGGTTTGGGGAATATGTTTTTTTTGGTAGGCGTTTTTAAATATCTAAATAAGAAGAGGATATGGCTTCCCTTAACTCTTGGATGTATCGCTCTAAGTCTTCATGGATTTTTTGATATAAAAAACAGTCTTTGTAAGCTGTATTACTATTCAATACAGAATCAACAGACAAATAATCATAATCGCTATCGACACAAAGGATCAGGTGCGTTCCGGTTCGGTTGGCAAATTCCAGAACAGCAAGTTTACCCATTCTAAGGTTATTCTGAACAGGTAGTTGAATATCGAATTCAATATTATCTTCCTCAAATGGCTTGAGGATATCTCGCCAGAAGGCAACATCATCATGGCTTTCGACATAGACCAAAACCTTATGACCAGCATCCTTTGGCCCTAATGCAGAAAAAGCTTCCAAATACTCGGAGCTGACATTATCTAACAAGGTTGACGGCTCCATTATTGCACGGGTTTCAGTTTATCATTAGTAATCAAGTCTCGCACATCCGCAACTTTATCGCTCCAACCTTCCATAATTATTGCGGGAGAATGTGTGGCAATAATCAGTTGCACATTGGGATTGAGTTCTCGGATATAACCGATGAGTTTTTTTTGCCAATCAAAATGTAGGGAGATTTCCGGCTCGTCCATGAGCATGATGGCGGGTTTATTGTCTTGTATCAATGCTGTTAGCAAAATCACCAAAATTTGCTTCTCGCCAGAGGAAAGTTGATAGGCTGTGATTTCCTTGTCGCCGCTAATGAAGAACATTTCATTTTTGTTCCGGTTTATTTTTTTGTCGGTATGTTTAAAAAGATGGTCTATGATGTCCAAGAATCGATCTTGTTGTCTTCTGATGTTTGAAACTTGCGCATCACCATTGCTTTGCTTTTGGGCTTCATCGCTAGCTTTCTTCCAAAGATTGAGTTGGTAATCCAAATACCGTTTTTGCAACTTGAATATATCTCTGTCTAATTCTGTGCGCACATTTTCATCCGGCCTGTTGCCTGATTCGGGGATTGCTTTGTCGAAGGTACTTATTATGTCTATGGCAACCATGCCAAGAAAGTTCTTTAATACCTCATACTTATAAGTTGCTCTCCCCCACATTTCTATCTCTTTAGTAGATAAAAACCCTCCATCATTCAAACTAATCTTTATATGGTCAAT
>JAHDGC010000903.1 GCA_020627865.1 Saprospiraceae bacterium
CAAGCGCCGGAGTTGGTATCATCACCATATGGTGCTATATAAATAGCTTGCTGTGCGGACATTGTAAAAAACAGGAAACAAGCAATCAGTGTTGTGAATATTCGCATGGTAGAGGGTTTTGTTTTGTGCAAACAAGAAGTGAATAATATTGACAATTCTCTCATAATAGTATCAGATAGATTTCCTTTCCTTACAAAGGTATTAAATAAAGATCAAATATTCTAAGGCATTTGAGATGCTAAAAAAAGATATTCTAATGAAAATAATGTCACACTAAAGCGCTAAGACAAATAATCAATATGTATTAAAGCACGGCAGTATAGAAACAAAACAACAACAATTATTCAAAACAACTATTGTCCTGTTATGGAAAAAAAATTAAAAGGTATAAACATGTGAAATCACTATAGTGTCACCAAACAAACAATATCACTCCTCATCCGAAGCCTCAAATCTATAACTTTGTTCCTAAGCGCAAGGATAATCCCTAAAATCATTTAAAACATGACTCAAATTATGAAACTCATTTACACCATCTCAGTTTTATCTTTTTTTATGACAACGCTGTTTGGTCAGGAATTTTCCATGAATATCATCAGTGCTGCCGGCGATTATCATATCAATGAAGAAGGTACTTCCATCAGTTGGACGATGGGGCAAATCTTTAATCAATCTATCTTGGGAGATGATCATCTTACGGAAGGATTTCAGCAAGGCAAGCTGCAGGATCAAACGGTTCAGCGCAATTCCTCAAAGGAAACTTCCTCTCCCAATGCGACCCTAAAACCTGATGGAACGAATGATCCCACTATCAGCATAGTTGCTTACCCAAATCCAACAACCGATAAGCTAAGCCTTACATTTGATAATACCGATTTTTCAAACTTCACTATCCATATCATTGACTTATCAGGGAAGCATTGGATGCAACAGGAAATAAATAATACTGCTCGACAACTGATTGATGTTATGCAGCTCCCATCTGGCAATTATATCCTACAAATTAGAGTACATCAAAAGGTAATTGGCTACAAAAAAATCACCAAAATATAACAATGTAATCACTTTACACACAAAACATCTATAGTATAAATTTATCCCCATACATACTACAAACAAACATTACGGAAACGTCGTAAGCATTACGACGCTACATTCTAAAACCTTAAAACCATTCAAAAGTATGTGGACGATTACACTCAAAAATCACCTGTTAACATTTGCCTTTTTAATCTTATTCCTCACTTCTAGTTTCACACAAAATACATTCAGATACCAAGCTGTTGCTAGGGATAGCACGGGAGCTGTTATTGCCAACCAACTCATCAGTCTCCAAATTAGCATTATCCAAACAGATGCCGCACTACCGCCCATTTATCAAGAAACCCATCAAGTCAGCAGTAATGATTATGGCGTTGTCAACTTGAATGTGGGCGATGGCAATCCTACATTCGGAACATTTGGAGAAATAGATTGGCAGCTGGAAAGTTTTGTCAAAGTGGAGATAGATATCACGGGAGGAAATAATTATACCCTTGTTAGTTTATCCGAAATATTGTCCGTACCACGAGCGCTTTATGCAGAACGGGCAGGCACCTTAGAAATGATGTTTGGCATCAATGTGAAGAATTTTGGAGCAACCGGAGATGGCTCTACCGATGATACAGATGCTTTTGAGTTGGCTTTGGCAGAAGCTGAAATAAACGGCTCTAAACTATTCATTCCACAAGGTATTTATAGGATCACAAGAACATTGAGTATCGGCGACGGTGTTTCTATAATCGGAGAAGGTTCGGGAAGTAATCCGCTCGAAACACCCTATAATGGATCATTGATTTGGTATGAAGGAAATGACTTTGCGATAAAGGTTGTGGGTCACAGTTCGAGAATAAAGGACATTGTTGTCAGGGATAAAAGCGGCGGGAATGCACTAGGCGGCATACTGTTAGAAGCCAACGGAAGATTACTGGAAAGTGTTTACTTTTTTGAAGTATTGATTAGTGGCTTTACGGAAGGAACAGGTCTAAAACTATTTGCCAAAAACAGTGGCGGTATTGCTTACGCCTCCTTTAACAATGTCCGGGTTCGGCATGGAAAAATAGGGATTCATCTGGATCACAGAGAAAATAGTTTTGTCAATTCCAATACTTGGAATCATTGTCAAGTTTCCGGCGGTGGATTTGACTACGGGATGCTTATTGACGGTGGTAATAATAATATTATGAATGGGGTCGTGATAGAACCGCTATCCAGTAATTATGGTCATTTGGTTGTTAAGACAGGAGAACTATATGGATCGGAAATGCGCATTGAGGGCGTCAATCAAGTAGAGACAATTCCACTGATTAAATTCAACAAGAGAACAAAAAACTCAACCCTTACAGGCGTATATGCAGGTGGCTTAACGCTTGACAAAGGGAATAACTTTATCAATATGCGAAGTGGGAAAGCCATCCATTACCGGAACTCCAGTTTTAATAAATTCAAAAATGCTACTTTCTTCACTGCTGATAGCATCAATATAAAAGATTGGGAGATGACAGGGAATGGCACTACTGTAGAGATTTTGCCCCCAGAATTATCGGATGTGCACAATGTGTTAAAAATAACCATTCCTGCCGGTGCTAGCTTCCAAATGGAACCCGCACCTTTGGCCAGACCAGCGGTAAAAGATTTACCTTTATTTGAACAGGTCAATTTTGGATTCCATATCAAAACGGGATATCCTGACATCGCTTTTGTGACGACCAATGCGCCAAATGGTTGGACAAACTCTGCTAGGCACAGTGGTAGCAACGAGTGGGAATTTGTCGGGATGAACGCAGAAGTGAACAAATC
>JAHDGC010000904.1 GCA_020627865.1 Saprospiraceae bacterium
GATAATATTTTACTTTTAATTTATAATAACCAATTTAAGTATCTGAACAAGAGCATATTATTTTGTCAAATTATGCGATCAGGTACACACTAAAAAAGTAGAATAATTATGTCTTTTCATACCACAGTTCCAGTTCCACCATTATACTTATATATTTTCTCGCTACTTCTGAATATTAGAAGAACTACCCCCTTTAAACTTCGGGGGCCGTAACTCATATGCCCGAATTGCAATTATGGCGGAAGTTGCCTTTCGGGAAACCGTTATCCCTCTAATCGAATCCTTAAACCGTATTTTCTCTCAGACCGATTATTCCAAAACCGATATTTCCAAACCGATTATCCTGGAACCGTGCATCCCTTAAACCCAATTACACCTTAAACCGATAGCCCCCCAAACCCCCATTTACCAGTGTCTATATATATAGTGGATGTCCTTCGCACTTCCACAAAACCCTCAAACCGTTTTAAAATCATGTGGCCGCCCGCATGATTTTTTTTATTGCCAACAAAAAGCAATAACCATTAATACCGATAGCCCCAAAAATACTTTCATATCCATATAGGCCGAAATACTCAGGTCATATTTTCGATATAAAAAAACGGCCAACAAAACTTTCTCAAACAAATAAGCGACAAAAGTAGCAAAGGCAACCCCTGCTAATCCGAAATACGGAATCAATAGGAGACTCAAAGCAATATTGAGCAATATTTCCAAGATACTGATCCCCAACATCAATTTAGTTTCCTGTAAAGCAATTATGATTGTTTGCGGAAAAAGTAACCGACTGATAATAATCAAAAGATAAACATTGAAGATCAAGGCGCTTTCCTGAAAATCTGGATTAAAAACAATTGGAAACCAATACCTACTCGTGAGCATCAATACAATACCAACCGGAAAAATAAGCAATTGCAACTTACGAGTTTTATCTTTTAATGCCACCAAATTGCCTTGAAGATTTTCTCCCAACACCGGAACCATCGCATTACTAAAAGCAGCACTCAAGGCTGTAGCCAACGGGAGTTCCCGTGCACCATAGCTAAAAATAGCAAATATTTCTTCACTACGATAATAATAACTGATGAGCCATTTGTCAAAAATAAAAGCAAAAGCACCGATAAATGCGTAGGCTATTAACGGTAAGGCTACTACCAGAAAAGGTTTAATCAAATCTATCCGTAACGAAAACTGGCTGAACTTCAGGAGGGTGCGCAATGTCCACACATGTCGTAGGGCGGCAAGAACAATGAGGCATTGAAAACTGACTTCGAGACCATACCCTGCGAAAACCGGAAGGGTAACGGCGAGTAAAAATGCTCCGAAAGAAAAGATGCCCCATGCTAGAATTTGTTTCGGTCGATTATGAAGCAGGTAAAGATACTCCAATATGAAACAAGGGGTAGAAAGTAAGAAATAGAGAATATATTGTTGGAAAAAAGCCGGTTGTGCCTGACCAAGCACTCCAAAAATGAGATGTTTTCCGATACTAAGCAGCAAGGCCGAAACTATAGCAAGCCCCAATAGTATCATGTAAACATTCCACAAAAAAGACCGCTTCCCTTTTTGATCCAGGCGCGGAAAGCGAGCGAGTGCTCCCTGCATCAGTCCGGAAATCCAGAAGAAACTGATACTGCTTCCGATATAAAATACCAGTTCCCACGAACCAATCTCCTCAGTAGAAAGTACGGATTTCGTTAACAAGATGCTTACCAATATGAGGACGCCTTGCCGGATAAGCTGAAACAGCTGGAGCGCCTTCACATTGGTAAGCTGAAACATAAAGCGGTATTATAAAAATTAAAAGAGAACTTTGATAGTTTTTACAAAAAATAAATTCCCTCTGCATTTTTAGACATGAGTTCCATAGGAACGGCATATTATTGCCCTGTCTGCGTGACACTCGTCAGGCAGGCAGTCATAAAATGGCTGGAGCGTAAGAAGTGCAAAACAATCATCACGAATTACGTCAACTGAACTTCCGTTTCTTTAAAGATAACCCCAAAATCTTTAAGCTCCTCCAAAACAGGTTGATAAACTTCCTTCGCCACAGGAATATTCACACCAGTTGCTTTAATTTTATACTGCATCACTAATTTTACAAAAATACCCAATGGAATACCGACTAGTTTAGCCATTGCCGTATCTTTAGAATTCTTACCTTTCAAAACTAGTGTCGAAGTCTTTTGATGTTTTTCCCCATCTAAATCATACTCAAACTCATGTTGCATGATAATCATGTCCTTATCCTTTTTCTTCAAGGCCCATTTATCCAACAGTAGGTTTTCAAGAATTAAAGCAGGGGAAGCATCTTTCAATTTAATACGCTTCTTCCTCAAAAGTCCGGCCCATTTTATTTTGTGTATCACATCAGAATCCACATCTACCTCCAAGAAATCCGCCAATCGCTCTTTTAAAGTCATACCCGCTTTTGCCGGAATGTAGGCATCAATCAAATTGAAGTAAGTGAGTTTGTTGGATTCAAGAATAGGGTAGGAATTATCCGTAAGGCCAATTTTAATCAAGGCATTCCAAGCATCACAGAAGCCTCTATGCCTGATGGTTCCCCGAAGAATATTCGGAATATCACTCAAGCCATAAACATCCCGATAGAGGAGAGAATCTCGGTTAGCGTAAACCTCATATTCTCCCATGCCGGGCACATCAATTACCCGATATTGCTTGAACAGTCGATTATAAGGGATGTATTTGTACTTTCCATTTTCGAGATATTGGGCCGTGCCTTTCCCAGCCATAATTACATTCCTTGGATTCCAAGTAAACTTATAATGCCAAGGATTATCATCGCTTTCCGGTGCAATTAGTCCTCCG
>JAHDGC010000043.1 GCA_020627865.1 Saprospiraceae bacterium
ACATCGTAGCATCAACATAGCCATCTCCGCGGGTATGCGTAAACTGTGCCGTTGCAGCAAATCCTTTTTTTCCTAATCCGCTAGAAAGCATCACACCATATTTCTGGTAGCCATCGTTTCCAAGGCCAATACTCACTTTTCCGCCTTTTTCAAAATCGGCAGCATTAGTAATGATATTGATAGAACCACCGACAGAAGGTACAGCCAACTTCGATGCCCCAAGCCCTCTTTGTACTTGCAAGTTAGAGGTTACATCAGATAAACCGGCCCAATTAGACCAATAAACCCAGCCGTTCTCCATATCATTCACGGGAACGCCGTTAATCATTACAGCAATATTACGCTGATCAAATCCACGTAAGTTTATCCTAGAATCTCCAAATCCACCACCCGTTTTGGTCACATAAACAGAAGGCGTATTTCTCAAAATTTCAGGATATTCCTGATTTCCGACCAAGGCCTCCACCTCGGCTCCTTTTATCGTAGTAACGGCAACCGGCGTTTTTCGATCTACCGCAACAGAAGCGATAACTTCAACGCCTGTCAAGACAGTAGCACCTGTTTCTAAGCCTAAAACCCCAAGGTCTGCGCCACCATCCACTATTTTAACATCCATTTTCCTATCGGCATAGCCAACATAAGAAATAACAAGTGTACACGCACCGTCACCGGGGCTTTTCAGTTCAAAATTTCCATCATAATCTGTAACAGTACCGGAAGTTTGGCCATCAATAAGAACGGAAGCTCCAATCAATGCTTCTTTTGTATCCACATCAATAACCTTACCCTTGATAGTTTGCGAGAAACCTATAGTAGTAAGCGTGATCAAAAAGATAAGCGATGTAAAAAATTTTTTCATTGGAAATGATTTTGGTTAAAGATATTCTTACAATAATGTAAAATATGATATGTTCATGCTTATCTGTTCATTTTGAGTTTGATATTTGGGAATATCTATGTAAGCAATGCCTATTTTTATTACTAATATACGGACAGATGTGTTGTTTTTACTATAACGTTTGAAAAACCCAAAAGCGGCATAAGATCAATTACTTCCTACTTTAATTTAACAAGGAATAAGCAAAATTAATAATATATTAATAAGCAAAATACTAATTTACGCCGCAAAATTAGGAACAAAAAAACGAAAGGAAGTACTATTTGGGGTAAAGTTTTTTCCAGTTAATATTAATTTTTTGTTAACTCATATATTTTGTTGATATTCAAATTTTTATGGATAACAGCAATATACATATCAAAATATTTGTAAAAAGTAGCTTTTAAAGGTTTACTAACCTGCCTATCCTGCCAATACCAATACGCAGGCAGGACTTGCTCATGAAAATACCTCGTGTCGAAATTATGCAGCAGAACGCTTTAAAACAGAGGTTTAGTAAACCTAATTGCTTTTTTACCGCTTGGGGAGGAATATTTCGGCCATCATACAACGCGCACTGCCACCGCCATAGGTTTCGATGGTATCCAATGGCGCGGAAAGTAATAAAGTATACTTTTTCAACTGCTCGACTTGCTTTTTATTTAAAATATCCCTAGCCGCTTGAGACATGACAAGGTATCTTTTACCATTTACATTGGAAACCTGTAACATATTTCCTGCAAAAGCATTGACTTGCTCATGAGAAATTTCCACGATAGCTTTCCCTGTTCTTTCAAAAGTGGCCTTTAATGCTGCCTTTTCTTCCTCATCTTCAATGCTATCCATACAAATGACCACAAAATCTGCTCCCATAGCCATCATGACATTGGTATGATAAATGTCCCTTCCTTGCTGATCTGTAGCATGGAAAAGCTGCTTTTCGTAGCCTGTCAACTGGCAAAAAGTCTCTAACATAACCGGGTGAGTTCTCGGGCTTATACAGGCATAGGCAATTTTATGGCCCCGATCCAGTACCATACTGCCTGTCCCTTCTAGAAAACGGTCGCTTTCTTCGGATTGTTCCAGCCGCAGGTGTTGGCTCACTTCAAATTCATACTGAATCCGCTCGATGAACGATTCGTCCCGCTCCTTCCTCCTGGAAGGCGCAAACATGGGATAGGTAATCATTTTCCCATCCGCGTGGAATGAAATCCAATTGTTGGGGAAAACGGCATCCGTTTTAACAGGTTCCTCACTATCTTCCAGTACCAGAACATTAATGTCTTTACTACGCAAGAGCGCCACGAAATTATCAAATTCCTGTAATGCCCTTTCCTTGATTTCCGTAGGAGAAACGGAACCTTCTTCAGATTGGAAATAATTATTGGCGGCGGTTTCTTGGTTGTAACCAAAGTTGGCAGGACGAACCATGAGAAGTTCTCCGGTAGTTTGATTTTTACTCACTTTCCCTTCTTTTTAAATTAAAACAAGACCACAAATATAAAAAATTATACAAATTTAATACGTAAAAAACTATATTTTTCCCTATTATACTACAGCTTCTTTTCTAAAAAATTAAAATATAAAAACCAAGTTATTACAAATTGGAATAATGTTTGATTATTTATATATGAAACAACACAGCCTGCAAATTTAGAACCGCTATTGCCCTTTGATTAGTTTATGAAGCAATAGGGTAAATTGTATTTTCTCAAGAATTAAACCTAGTAACATGAGATTGCTACTTCCAGTAGTTTTGGGTGCATTTATAGTATTAGGGCTGAGTGCTTTTAGTATTTATCAACATGGTACTATTGAAAACCAAAAGGAACAACTCGCTGACTCCGGGAAAAAAATTAAGTATTTATCTGACAACCTGCACAATGAAGATAAGAATAAAAAATCGTTGCTGGATGACAATATTGACCTTGAAGATCGGCTCTTTGCGGCTCAAGATAAAATTGTTGTACTCAGGGATAGTATTCGGATCCTAAAGTTTGAGATTTCCAGACTACGAAAAAAAATCAGGACGCAAGCGGATGAGATTACCGCCTTACAAGAAGCCATAAAAACGGCACAGGCATCCTATCAAGAAATTAAGGAAGAAATAACTGGACTTTCAAAATCAGATCAGGTCGATCGAGATAGAATTGCACAATTGGAACAGGAAAAAGCGGAACTGAGGAACAAGATAAAAATGATGGAGCAGGACAAAATAAAGATTGCACTGGCAAAAGTAGAATATGAAGAAGAGAAAGAGCAGACCGAAGCTCAAATGATGGATATAGAGGTGTATAAAGAAAAATTCCAGAGGCTCGCGGATATTTTAAACAATACAAAAGTCAATTTCGAATCTGTTTCTTTCCGTAAAAAAAGGTACAGCGCAGACATGCAGCGGCTCAAGAAAAAAAGCTGGCGATACACCATCATGAATTTCCATCTTGAACATGAGAATTTAAAATTATTGATTGATGATCGTTTTGAAGATTATAGATATGGATACGAACCAGATTCTATCCTATGTAGAAAGTAATCCGAACTTCCCGGACAACCAACTTAAAATTGATGGGCTTCAGTTTAAATTCGACGGGAACATGATCGAAATCGTTCATTTTAATAATGAGAAAAAGGAGAGTAAAAATTACGAATTACAGTTGTATTACATTGATGAAGATGGTGAAGAAACCATGCTCATGGACGGAGCAAAACAAATTGTGAAAGACGGCAAACCTGCCGCATAACATAACCTACAGATTGGCCCATATTACATATCACAGTAAGGCATGCTTTGGCATGCCTTTTTTTCTCCCCCTAGTTTAATGCATTGTCAATAAGGCCAGTAGTAATCCGAAGCTGATGGCACCGAGTCGCTTCCAAGAAATCCGGTGATGCGCTGAGTTATCCATTTCAAAAATGATGGTGGTCGCGATGTGCAAAAAGGAACCCACAACGACAGCTACCAGCGCGTTCATCCCAGCAGGGCCTAATATCTGCTGGCTTTCCAGTTGCCCCGCGACCATTGCCCCCATTGGCGACATCAAGGCAAAAATCACTAAGCAGGCCAATACAATATTTCGGTGAAAACCCGATCTTATGAATAACAATACCAATGCGAATGCTGCTGGAGCCTTGTGCAAAACAATCCCGAATAGCAAATGGTTAAAACCCGCATCATGGCTGTGATGTTCATGGTGATGATGCCCATATTCCGGTAAGGGTAAACCTTCTAAAAAAGCATGTAGACAAAGTCCTAACATCACCTGAAGGACAAAACCTGACTTCACATCATGCGGTACATGAATATGCCCGTGCTCTACCCCACTTGAAAATTGTTCCAGTAAAAGTTGTAGAAAAAAGCCTAGCAGAATATAAATACCGATGCTTTCATTCTGCGTACTATACACCATCGGCATCATGTGCAAAACTGCTATCCCGAGAATGTATGCCCCACTAAAAGAGAGCACCAGTTTTAATCCTGACTTATCTTTTACAGGAAAATAAAAAGCCAATGCTCCACCAAATATAACCGAAAAAAATAACAATATGTATTCCCAAATATGCATCGTTGTAAATTACTTATATTCATGATTCTTTAACAATTTTTGTAAATGTCTGAACCATGACCTGCCTGCGTGACCACTAGGACAGGCAGGTTTTCTTGATTAATTAATTCCCATGATTTCTTAGTCGTATGCATCGCCACGTTAGGTAAAGCATATAACACAAATTTTACACAACAATTTGTATACGGACAAAACTCTCATAGAGCGCAGCCCCGATTGTCGCTATAAAAATGCCCAGTAATGCGCCACAAATCACGTCCAGCGGATAATGTACCCCGACGTATACTTGAGCATAGGCAACCATACCTGCCCAGAGCAATACAGGAACCCTTATCCATCTAAATATGGCACCTAGTGTAAAAAAAATAAATGTCGCAATCGTAAAATGATTACTAGCATGCGATGAAGTAAAACTATAACCACTTCCGCACGTTACTTGCAAGTGTAAAGTATCTTTCAGGTCTTCATTTCGACAAGGCCGCTCTCTTTTTATACTCTTTTTAATCAACTTGCTGCTTACAAAATCAGAAACACCTAACAATGAAATTGCAAAAAATAACCAATATAGCCCTTTGAGCTTAAAATTCTCTAACATGAAACTCACAATAAAGACATATAATGGTATCCAGATCAACTTATTCCGTGCTAAAGGCAAGATGGTATCCAAAATTGCGTACCGCCATTCGCCATTGATCAGGCGGAATAAAGCCTCGTCGTATGCCAAAATTTCTATCATGGCTTCCGGCAAAGCATAATTAACCTATCCGAATTCTTAGGGCTGAATTTGTTCAAACCATAATCTCCCCAATAGGTGACAGGCTCCAATCCTGCTTTTTTTACCAACCTATTCAAAGTTCTTTTATCAAAGGCACGCACCCGCTCCTCGAATTCATATTTGCGGTTCTTGTCCTCAAACTTGATCCGTTTCACCAAATAACCAGCCTCTACTTTCCGAGAAATCTTGAAACAGATACCGTCTACGGTTTTTTGTTGGCGTGCTTTCAGGTTAGCAATTACCTTTTGGGCATTGAAGAAGTCTAGCAAAAAATGCCCTCCAGGTTTTAAGCCTAAAGTAACATTTTCTAATGTCCTTAAATGATCTTTTTCTGTATCAAAATACCCGAAACTCGTGAATAAGTTAAAAATATAATCATAATAGTTTGTCCGGAAGCCCGTTCTCATATCATGGGTATAGAAAGAAAGCCGTTCCGATTCGTGCTTTCGCGCAGCCTTGATGCTCTTCTCGGACAAATCCACCCCGGTAACGTAGTATCCCTGATTGGCCAAATATACCGAATGCCGCCCTTTTCCACAAGCTAAATCCAGTATGGCGGCTTCTTTGGCCGGATTCAAATAAGTCAAAAGCTTTTCGAGGAACATTTCTGCCTCTCTTTCATTCCTATTCTTGTAGAGGATATGATAATATTTCGAGTCAAACCAATCCGCAAACCAGTCCTTTGGCATTATTTATTATTTTTTTATTTAAAAAAAAAGTTGTCAATTCATGAATATCGCGATGAACCATTGACTACCAGTTAGTTAATTTTGCCAAAAATAGTTATTCCTTTTTAAAGAAAGCTCCTTTTGATAAATTCTTTGCGAAGAGTGCCTTTTTTTTTCCTTTCGCAGTCGAAATATTGTATTTTTGCATGGCTCAACTTGAGCTTAGTATCAAAGAAAAAATAAAATATACAAGTCAGAATTGTAAGTTACTGATTATCAGTTAAACACTTTTGGCTTTATAATCCTGCCTGCATGCGCAATCAGGCAAGTTTTACTTTATTACTTCATTCATTAAACCTACTATAAAGCAAACTTCAGTGGCTATAATCAAATCTATTTCCGGAATCCGGGGAACAATCGGTGGAAAAGCAGGACAAAACCTTACACCGCAAGACATTGTAGAGTCAGTAGCAGCCTATGCTAGCTTACTGAAAGAAAAGTTTCCAAAGCCTTTGGTTGTCGTGGGCAGGGATGCTAGAATATCAGGAGAAATTGTCAGTAACCTAGTTATCAGTACCTTACAGGCTATGGGGGCAGATGTTCTTGATCTCGGTTTATCTACTACTCCAACTATCGAAATCGCTGTACCTATAGAATCAGCTGCCGGAGCGATCATCATCACTGCCAGCCATAATCCCAGAGAATGGAATGCCTTGAAACTGATTAATGAAAAAGGCGAATTTATCTCTGCCGAAGATGGGCAAAAAATACTGGATTACATTAAAAAAGGGGATATTCAGTACGCTCCTGTCGAGAAGTTAGGAACTTATCGTAAGGATGATTCTTATATCCAAAAACATATTGACCAGATTTTTGAACTGGATCTCGTTGCTGTTGATAAAATCAGGGAAAAGAATTTTACCATTGTTGTAGATTGCATCAATTCGACAGGTGCGATCTCTATCATCCCGATGTTGGAACAGCTCAACTGTAAGGTAATTCCTCTTTTTGATGACCTCAGCGGTCAATTTGCGCACAATCCAGAACCGCTTCCGGATCATTTATATGAACTGTCTAAAGCCGTAACGAAAAATCGGGCGGATATGGGAATCGCTGTAGATCCCGATGTGGATCGGCTTGCCTTTGTTTGTGAAGATGGAGAAATGTTTGGAGAGGAATATACATTGGTCGCCGTTGCGGATTATGTCCTCAAGCACAAGCCCGGGAATACGGTTTCTAATTTGTCTTCTACGCAGGCACTTCAGGATATTACCAAGAAATACAATTGCGAATATGCGGCCTCTGCTGTTGGTGAAGTGAATGTCGTTCAAAAAATGAAAATAACGGATGCTGTGATTGGTGGAGAAGGCAATGGTGGGGTCATCTTACCGGAGCTGCACTATGGTAGAGATGCCTTGGTCGGTGTTGCACTCATGCTTTCTCATCTGGAAGAGAGTCAATTTCCCCTTTCTTTCATGAGAAAAAGCTACCCGTCTTACACGATTTCCAAAAATAAAATTCAACTGACCGAAGACATTGATCTGGATTTGCTTTTTGAAAAATTAAAAGAAAAATATAAAAACGAAAAACTCAATACTATTGATGGGTTAAAGATTGAAATGGACAATGAATGGATTCATTTGCGCAGATCCAATACAGAGCCTATTATCAGAATATATACGGAAAGTACTTCTAAGGTTATTGCAGAACAACTCGCCACAAAGATAAAGTCTGATATTAATGAAATATTGAAGGCGGTGGCGGTGTAGGATTGTACAAAAATAAATATTGAAAATTGAGACGTAATGCATACGTCTCTACAATGCAATTTACGAATAAAAATGAAGGTCTATTTTGATAATGCAGCAACTACGCCCATTAGCCCCGAAGTGATTCAGGCAATGCTGCCCTATCTCGAAAATTTTCACGGGAACCCATCCAGTATTCATGCTGCCGGAAGAAAAGTAAGGGCTGCTATCGAACAATCTCGCAAAACGGTGGCCAATTGTCTCAATGCTTCCATCGGGGAAATATTTTTCACCTCAGGCGGGACAGAATCCAGCAATATGGCTTTGCGTGGTGCTGTCCGTGATTTTGGCGTACAGCGGTTTATTTCTTCTCCAATTGAGCATCCCTGTGTTTTGAAACCCCTAGAGCAACTGTGCAAGGAATTTGATCTTCCATTAGATTTGGTAGCCGTAGATCATTTGGGACGGCCTGACTTCGAAGACTTAGAAAGGTTACTCGCTATGGATAAAGGAAAAACATTGGTATCGCTCATGCATGCTAATAATGAGCTTGGCACCATGCTTGACCTTGATCGCTTTGCAGGAATCTGCCAACAATATGGCGCTTTCTGCCATTCGGATACCGTGCAAACAATTGGGCACTTCCCTATTGATGTTTCCCAAACTAAGCTAAACTTTCTTACAGGTTCTGCCCACAAGTTTCATGGCCCTAAAGGTGTTGGATTCATATATATTAATATGGATACCCCAATCAAACCACTTCTGGAAGGCGGTGCTCAAGAAAGAAACATGCGTAGCGGTACAGAAAATGTTTATGGGATTGTAGGATTGGCCCAAGCCCTCAAGATGGCTGTTGGTGAAATGGATGACCGCAGGGAACATATTGAGCAGCTAAAAGCTTACATGAAAAATGCACTCTTGGATAACTTTGAGGATATTCAATTCAATGGTGATCAAAATGGCCCTGCACTTTATACCGTATTGAGTGTTTCTTTCCCCAAATCGGTCAAGTCTGAGATGTTGGTTATGAATCTGGATATTGCCGGAATTTGTGCATCCGGCGGGAGTGCTTGCAGCTCCGGAGCCGAAACCCAGTCGCATGTGATGCAAGCCATAAAAGCCGATCCGGACAGAAAAACGATCCGGTTTTCGTTTTCCCATTATAATACCAAAGCGGAAGTGGATTTTGTGATTGGAAAGTTGGAGGCGATGGTGGATCGTAAAAATTATGTGCCCTAATTATATAACAATACAAACCCGAAAAGAGTATATACACTGGAACTTCGGTATAATTAAAATAAACTCTTTTGAATAGGCCTACTATTTCAGAAAATACTTATCTTCGATACTACCAAGTATGAATATCCCTTCACATCTGTCCATAGTCTAAATGAATTTACTTTTAAACGAAAACATACATTATGAGATTGAAGATTTTACTTATTATGATGATCTATAGTTTTGCAGCTAATGCACAAAGTGCTAGTGGGAATATAGAAACATATATTGGGAATATTATTGATAGTTCCCCTGGTAGCCTTGGTGATGATTTTGTACCCCCAACTACTACTCAATTAAATGCTTGGGATGATGTTATTCACTACTTACTAAATAACGATTTAGTTAATGCCCGAAATGCTGCTATGCCCCTGAATTATGAAGTTACAGCGTTTACCGATACCTCTATTTCCCCGAATCAAGTTTTTTATATTTTAGAGGAAACAAGCCCACAAGCTAATTATTGGGGTACTTATGTCTTTAGCCAAACACCTAAAAGAGGAAATTTAATTATTCAAGCACCACATTCAAAATACGACTCGAATACAGGTCTTCAGGCAACGTATTGCTTCAAGCATAATGTTGCAAGAGCTTTATTTATTAACGGAACCCATCGATGTAACAGTAATAGCTTTACATCCTGTTCAGGTTCAACAGGCGTTTGTGATGGTGGAACCTCAAACCCATATAGGATTTCAGATATGGCGCACAATGATGGAACCATGTTTCAAAAAACTACGGAGCATCTATTCTCCAATATCCCAAGTTCGGTATTTATCCAATTACATGGTTTTGGGTGGGATCCGGGCGAACCTTATGTAATTATTAGTAATAGTACTCGGGAAACACCTCAAATTGATTATGCGGCTCAAATAAAAGATGCACTTTTCTTAGAAGATAATTCTCTAACTTTCGAGTTACCTCATATTAACTTAGATTGGAATTCACTCATAGGATTTACAAATACACAAGGAAGGTTAGTAAATTACTCTATAAACCAGTGCAATTCGAGTGCGGAGGGAACATCAGGACGCTTTATACATATAGAGCAAGAAAGAACAAAATTAAGAGAAAATGCTGCTGCTTGGGCAAAAATGAGCAACGCCTTAGCATCTGTATTTATAGAAGATGGAGATGGAGATGGGATAGATACTGCCAATGATACAGATGATAATGATAGCTGTGCCCCCAACCCTTTTTCCGATAATTGTAATTTATGCATAAATGTTATTTCCGATAATTTTGATGCCGCATTGGGAAACTGGACTGACGGTGGAGCTAACTGTGTTTACACTACCCACAATGCTCTTGGGAATAAAAGCATAAGATTAAGATATAACACGGCCTCGTCAATAACATACAGCGATCCATTAGATTTGTCTAGTTATACAGATTTAAAAATTGAATTTTCTTTTTTTTCGGCTGATATGCTAAATGGGGATTTATTTGCCCTAGAAATCTCAACAGATGGCGGAACAAATTTTTCAACCCAACAAGTATGGACTTATGCAACTGACTTTAATAATGATCTACGTTATTTTGAATATTTACCAATAACTAGCACGTCTTTCAGTAATAATACGGTCTTCAGATTTAGAGGTCAATCCTCAAATACTGAAAATAGTTCTAGTGGTGTCCATATAGACAATGTTGTAATTAAGTACTGCAACGTGGATTCGGCACTTCCGATTGAGCTGATTAACTTCAATGCTAAATTCTATTCAAAATACCAACATATTCATTTGGACTGGACAACGCTGAACGAAGATAATAATGATTATTTTATTATTGAAAAATCTTTAAACGGACTTGATTGGGAAGATTTAGAAAAGATAAATGGCCATGGAACTACAAGTGAAACTAATAATTATTTTTTCATAGATGACAAGATCGTAAATGGAGCGGTTTATTATTATAGACTAAAGTCAATTGATTTTGACGGAACGGTAAATTTCTCATCAATTCGGGCTGTCAAAATAGATGGAAAGCCCAACTCTACAGTTCGTGTATACCCTAACCCTATAAATGCGGGGAGACACCTTAATTTTGATAATCAAGATAAAATAGGTCGAACAAGTTTATTTTCACTTATAGGAACAGGATTAAAAATGGACGATTTAATTACGAATCCAATACCATCAGATTTGCCAAAGGGAGTTTATTTATTGAAAATTGAATTCAAATCTGGAGGTTCTGAATTCAAAAAAATAATTGTCGAATAAAAAAGCATGCTTAACAAAACACATACGCAAATGCCCTCCATATGGTAGGCACTTGCGTATGATGCTTTTTTTATAAATAGAAAGTCGCAATTACTTATGGTACTAAATAACCGTAAGCATCACGGCACGGCTAATCATCTCCATTCACAAACTTAAATACCACAGCAGCGAGTGCACCGCCGGCAAAATTACCAACAAGATATATCCAAATGTCACTCCATGCTTTGATTTCTCCCACACTGATTCCTAATGCAACTGCCGGATTAAAAGCACCTCCAGATACAGGACCCAAGGCATAGGCACAAGCCAACACCGTAAAACCAATAGCAAGGCCGTAGAAAGAGTTCCCTTCGGTTCCTTTTGCCGTAGCGGTGTTGAGTACAACATAACAAAGGGCAAATGTTCCCAAGATTTCGGCCAACAACGAAGGAACTACGGCCAACTTGGTGGCTGCAGCCGGTTCTTTACCCATGCTAACCAACAATATACCAGCAACCACAGCAGCCAACGCACCACCAACCAACTGAGCGATCATATATGGTGCGACATCAGAAGCGGCACATTTTCCCCGCAAAAATACGGCAAGTGTCACCGCAGGATTATAATGCGCTCCGGAAATATGCCCTCCTGCAAAGATCATAACCATTAATATACTACCAATAGCGATTGGGGCAAAGCTACCTGCTCCTCCGATTACGGTCATACAGATAGTCAGAACAAGGAAGAATGTTCCGATAAATTCCACTAGATACTTTCTCATAAATTTCGTTTTGATTAGTTAAGAAATTATATAAATAGTTAATTGAAAATCAATTGTTTTACAAATCACCTTATACCCTATGGCACAAATTATGCCGATTAATTTTAATATGTATTTCAGGCATAGATGGATTACAAATTACGTTGAAAATATCATGAGAATATGAGAAGTCGTGGGGCTATTTTGGGTAAATAAAAATAAAACTAAAGAAATAGAACAATAAAACCAAAACATTTTAGCATTTTCACGCCAAATTGTACCCTAAACAGCATAGAAACCTACCTTAAATAGTATATAAGCAAGTATAAAAAAAACCCTTCAGGTTTGGTGCTGAAGAGTCTTCAAAAATAATGCTTATTTGTTATATATTTGGATCAAGACCCTTTGGTAGTTTAACTCTTACGTTTAAGACGTTGCTAATTTACAAAGTCACATTTTTAGCAAAAAAAATAAAAAAAACTTAAAATATGAATATTTCGCTGATCGGATATGGGAAAATGGGGAAAACAATCGAGCAAATTGCCTTACAAAAAGGCCACACTATCGTAGGAAAGATTAATACCTCCTCACGGGATAAACTAGAGCCTTCCTTAAAATCTGCTGATGTTGCCATAGAATTCAGTCGTCCAGAAACGGCCTTCGAGCATGTAACTGCTTGCTTTAAGGCCGGTGTTCCGGTTGTTTGTGGCACCACGGCTTGGTTAGATAAACTTGAAGAAGCGCACAAGGTATGTAAACAGCATCAGGGCGCCTTTCTCTACGCTTCTAATTTCTCTATCGGCGTCAATCTATTCTTCAAATTAAATACACAACTATCCCAATGGATGAATAACTTTCCGGAATATGCCCCAGAAATTACCGAGATCCATCATACGGCGAAATTGGATGCTCCCAGCGGAACTGCCATTTCCATTGCCGAGCAAATCCTTGAAAACCTGCAGGGCAAGGAGAGTTGGGTTAAAGAGCAGACAATAACCCAGACACAACTTCCTATAAAATCACTTCGCCTACCTGATGTTCCCGGCACCCATACGGTATCCTACATTTCCGGTATTGATAGCATTGAAATCAAGCACACCGCACATTCTCGTGAGGGTTTTGCCCAAGGTGCCTTGCTTGCTGCCGAATGGATTGTGGGCAAGTCAGGTATCTTCGGAATGAAAGATTTATTGGATTGGGATTAGTAAAGTGGTGATCACTTTTTAACACCGCTTGTGGTATATTATATCGTAAAAAATCGTATTTTTGCATTCCTAATTTTTTAATACAGAACGACAATATCCCATGATAAAGAATTCCTTCAAATTCCTTGGCCTAATCTTTCTAAGCTGGTTACTCTATATCTCTTTAGTCTTGATTTATGGAACCGCTACCGATTTTCAACCCGCAGCAAAATTACCCCTCAAGGCGATACAAAAAAACAAATCGCTAAATTTAACGGATAGCATTGTCAACCTAATTTCTTGGAATATCGGATATGCCGGCTTAGGAGCAGCGTCCAATTTTTTCTACGACAATGAAAATGCCTTTTTCTTCTCCTATGGGAAAATGGTCGTTAGCCCGAAAGAAAATGTTGATAGAAATATTGCCGGAATTACCAATTATGTGGAAACATCTGATGCTGATTTTTATCTTTTTCAAGAAATTGACCTGAATTCCAAAAGAAGCTACTATACCGATCAACTGGCATTACTCGCCAAGACGAAACCGAGTTTTCAGGCGACTATGGGCATTAATTATAATGTTGGCTATGTTCCGGTGCCGGTATTGGAACCTTGGAATGCTTATGGGCAAGCCGTTAGTGGACTCGGTAGCCTATCCCGATTCCACCCCACGGAAGCTACGCGCTTTCAACTTCCGGGGAGCTTCGATTGGCCAGATAATGTCTTTCAATTGGATCGTTGCGCGGCAGTGCTCCGCTTCCCAACACCAGCAGGGAAAGAGTTAATAGTTGCCAATATCCATAACTCGGCCTATGATACCAATGGTACATTGAAATCCCAACAGATGGATTTTCTTCGGGAAATGTTTTTAGCAGAATATGAAAAAGGAAATTACATTATTGCTGGTGGCGACTGGAACCAGTGCCCACCGAGTTTTAAATATGATAGCTTCAAAGATCAGAATATTCCTCCATCGGAGGAGACGAATATCGCAGGAGATTTTTTCCCCGAAGGATGGCAGTGGGTATATGACGCGAATGTCCCCACCAACAGAAGAATGCAGGATACTTATGTCAAAGGAGAAACCTTCACAACCGTCATTGACTTTTTCCTAGTTTCCCCTAATGTTGAGGCACTGGAAATCAAGGGAATTGACCTAGATTTCCAGTTTTCGGATCATCAACCTGTTTTCCTGAAAGCCAAACTATTAGGGTTTGAAGGAGGTAAACGCCAGATTGTGATTAATTAACGAATCCCCCTTGATGCAGCTTCTCAAGGACAGGCATGGGTTCCAATAATGCTGGTACGATACATAGATATCGGATCGCTTCTCTGGCCAAAGTTGGGAACTAACTTCAAGTTAGCTCCCAACTTTGGGAATTGCCGGTCAGCCTGTTTTAGCAAGGCAGCACCTGACAGTCTGACCCTCCCTCTGATAATGAGTGCGAGCGAATGTTCCAAACTAGTTACGCATCATCCTCCCCCGGCTTAAAAGCCATCAAGCAGGTGTTTAACTTTTCCAGCAAATCATCTGGTCCAAAAGGTTTACCAACATGGTCATTCATACCAAACAACCGTGCCTTTTCTTTTTCTGATAAAAATGCGGATGCTGTCAATGCAATAATCGGAACATCTCTCTTTTGCGGATTTTTCATCTTCCGGATTTCTGCCGTTGCGCGATAGCCATCCATCTTAGGCATCTGAATATCCATGAGGATCAAATCAAAATTATTGGCCCTCACCGCATCAACAGCCTCCAGGCCATTGTTGGCACAAGTCACCTCTACCCCTAATTTCTGGAGCATTTTGGAAACCACTAGCTGATTGATTTTATTATCCTCTACCAGAAGGATATTTTTTCCGGTAAGATGTGCATGATTTTGTGTCTTTGGTTTCGATTCTCTGTTTACCATTTCGTTCGGAATTAGTTTTATCGGGAGTATTACTTCAAAATTGCTACCTTTGCCCACTTGCGATGTTGCATTTATCCTGCCATTTTGCAGTTCCACCAATCTTTTTGTCATCGCAAGCCCTAAAGGTTTCGCACCATAATCATTAAATTCGGATTCTCCATTGGCCGGAACGGCAACCTGATTAAAAATAGCGGCTAATTTTTCCGCCGGAATACCTTGCCCACTATCGGCCACACTAATTTTTATGATAGCCTCTTGCGTATTCAGCTCTTCCAGTTTTGCCGCCATTTTTACAAAACCTTCATCTGTATATTTAATGGCATTCCCCAAAAGCTGGGTTAAGATCTGATCCAATCGAGCCGGATCGCCCATCAATTGATTCGGAAGCTTTGTATCTATCACACAGGAAAGCTCCACCCCTTTTTCCTTCGCCTTTCCAGCAAAACGCGCTTTTAACTTACTCAATAATGGAATAGGGGCAAAAGGCCGATTCTCTAAATTCAGCTTTCCGGCCTCAATCTTAGAAAAGTCCAGTACATCATTGATGTATACAATCATATTATTAGCAGAATATTGCATAGAGCGGAGGTTTTCCACCTGATCCGGTCTCGGATTATCCTCCAGCAACAGATGTGCCAAGCCAATGATACAATTTAAAGGATTGCGCATGGAATTACTCATCGAGGCGAGGAAACTATCCCGCATCAAGGTTGATTTTTCGATACTCTCCCGCTCTGCCATCTCATCAACCAGCTTAGAATTCAGGACATCCAACTTGGCATTGTTCTCTTCTAGTGCTAGGTTTTTAGCATTAATTTCTTCTTTTTGTTGTTGTATTTCCTTGTTTTTCTGCTTAAGCAACTCATTATCTTTCTGCTTTCTCTTATAATTCCGATAGCTCATCATCAACAACAATCCTCCCAAACCGAGCAAGGCCAATAGAAAGTAGTTTAACTTTTGATTATACGCCTTTTCCCTTTCCAATGAGGCAATTTTTAATTGTTGTTTCTCCGCCTCAAATTCCGATTCATATTTAGTGGTCAACTCTAGTAAAGCCTTTGATTTCTCCTCATCGAAGTAAACATTTCGTGCCTGATTGTATTTTAATTGAAAAGCATAAGCCTCCGGAAAAGACTCGATTTCATTATACGTTTCTGCGATGGATTTCAGGATAGCCTGCTTCTCCATCGACACCGGTTGTTTTTTCAGGTAAGTATGACTTTGCTCTAGGTGCTTCTTCGCCTCAGCCTTATCCCCTTCCTTTGCGGAGATCATCGCAAACTGTTGTTCGCATCCAGCCAAATGCAACAAATCATTTTCTGCTTCCCAAATTTCCGCGGCACGCTCTACTTCATCCCAGGCATATTCCCACTCCCGCATCTGCATATAAGTTTGCCCCAAATCGTAATAACAATGTGCTGCCATAGACATCTTTCCAGAACTCCGGAACAGCTCCAATGCCATCTGATATTGCGCGATAGCACCATCATAATCTCCTGTTTCAAGCATGATGCTAGCATTTTTCCTAGCAATCACGGCTGCTTTCTCATAAGATTTCGTCTCGATTAGAAGCTGTTGGGCATTTCTATAATGTTCTTTGGCCTTTCCATATACTTTCTTGAAAACATAAACATCCCCGATCGCCTTTTCCGTCTCTCCCAACCCAGCTTTATCCTCCAAAGTTTTCCAGATCAAAAGGGATGCTTCCAGATTACTCAATGCTGCTTTTGCATTTTCCTGCCGGAGAAAAAGTTTTCCAATATTATACTTCGACCGTGCTATGCCAGCCTGATCGTTTTCTTCATCTTTAATCCGTAAACCATCCAGATGATATTTCATGGCGTTGGTAAAGTCCAGCTTACCAGCATGTATTTCGGCCATGCGACCATATGATTTTGCCAAACCGATTCTATAGTGCTCTGCCTTAGCTATTTTTATGCCCTCCAATACATATAACCGAGCTTCATCAAAATCCCGTTGGGAAATTAGCAAGGCACTAAGCTCATTTAATGCATCAACCTTCTCTCCCCCATCAACGCCAGCAAGCCGACTCTTAAGCTCCGCTATCTCAGACTGATTGCCATATATGGCAAGAGGAATAAAAATAAAAGCAATTAATATATATCTAATTTTCATCATACCAACAGGAACTTTTTTACTCAATAAACCAGGTCTTATCATCCTTACTTATAAAATCCTGCCAATTTTATACGATCATCTGGTCTTTATAAGGCAGAAACCATTCCATATGAAACATTTTTCATGGGCATACTATACCAGATTTCAAAAATGTAGGGTTACTGATTGGCACAAGGAACATCTCAGTAAAATTTATACGATCATTTTGCAAAATTGTTAAAACATGTAAGATATATAAAAAGAAAATTACAACTGAGTAAAATATTTTTATTAAAATAACTTTTCTTTATCAAAAATATAACATTACGCAAAAAAAAATATCTGCCCTTCCCCACAAAAAAGTCTATTAACAGCGAGCTTCTCTCTCCTATTCGAAGCCAAGAACCATACAACAATGCGCTATTTTCATAACACACAAACCGCATAAAAACATATAAAACCTAAACTATTCCAAGTTAACTTAAAGACAAATACACATATCAAATAAAAAATATTCATACCTAATAAGTCCCGACACCTCCTCACACCACAAAAGCATAAAAACAATTGTAA
>JAHDGC010000905.1 GCA_020627865.1 Saprospiraceae bacterium
CAACCAAAATCTCGCAAAATCTACGAAAGGGGCAGCATTCTCTGTTGCCAATAATTCATTTCATATCCTTTCTGAGGACTTGGTCGACGTTTCGGGGAAATCCAATATTTCCATCAAAAACAACGGTCAAAAGAAATCTCAGATGACTTTTCAATTACAAACCAGATAAGCAACAATCCATATCATTATCGGACTAATTAACAATTAAGTGGTTTTAAAATCAGGCACAATGAAAAAAAGTTTATTTTTCTTATCTTTTTTATGCTTCGGGGTGTTTACCCAACTTTTAGCCCAGACAGCATATAACCAAAATGGCGGTGCTTCTCCTACGCTTACCATCAATGGGGGAAGTTATCAGGGCTATTGCGTGGAATACACCAATTCCATCGCGCCCGCTGGCCACAGTTACAATTGGGATGATACGCCAGAAGATGTCACCAATGGGAGTGTAACGGCTTGTTTGGCCGGGCAATATGACTTTGGTGCAGGCCCAACACAAGCTGCAATCTGGTATTTTACAGATGGTATTGCGCCAGCATCTGGCTCCTACGCTTGGGATATTATCAACCGAGTGAATAACGGAACCTATCAATCCATGTGCGCTTCCGAGTGGTACCCCAATGACGGAAGCTATCAGGATATCATGACGGGAGATGATCCGCATTGTCGAGGTGGCTGTCCGGTCTATCTCGAAATTTGTAATGTGGGTTCTTGTGCTAAGCCACTATATGAATGGTTGCCAACTGGAGATGTTTTCGTTCAGGATATTCATCCCGGACAGTGTGCAACTATTGCCACTGAAGAGCATTCCATGTGGCGGGTTATTGATTTTAATAACCAAGCAGAATTTGATGAGTCCTACACCGTGACTGGGTGTAATAATCAAACTTGGAATATTCAACCTTGTGGCCCACCGCTTTGTACGGTCACTCTTGAGGTTTGTAACAACGGTTCTTGTGTCAAACCATTATATGAATGGCTGCCTAGTGGTGATGTTTTTGTCCAAGATATTTATCCCGGACAATGTGCAACGATTACCGCAGAGGAAAATTCCATGTGGCGGGTGGTTGATTTTGATAATATTGGAGAGTTTGATGAATCCTATACGGTAACATCTTGCAACTCTCCCCAAACTTGGAACATCACTCCTTGTGGAAATTGTGGCAACACCAATATACAATGTCCTCCAAATGTAACGATCCAATGTGATGAATCTATGGATCCTTCCAATACCGGGTTCGCTACCTTTAATTGTGGCAACACGGTTATTGAGTTTACAGACCAGTCGTCTGGTTTTTGTCCAGTTACTGTAAATAGAACTTGGATCGCAACTACGACTTCTGTTGTAAATGAATGTGTCCCGATGACCTTGGCACACTGGAATTTTGGAAATGCCAATAACTCTTGTTCTCAAGGAATCGAACCTTTGGATGGTAATGGTGTTTCTCCTTCCTCTGTACATCAGGGAAATTGCAACAGCTTAAATGTTTCTAATGTGACTAATGGGGACAGAAGTTCATGTGTGCAAGGAGTGTTTGGTTCTGCCGAAGCGGCCATTTGCATGGGAGATCAAGACGATAATAGTTTTTCCAATAACGATGATGATGCCGCTAAGTTTACCATTTCTTTTGGTAATAATGACCAAGGAAAAATAACGGGTTTTTGCTTTTATGAAAGAGCTATATATCAAAATGAAAATTTTGGAAATAATTACCCCCCAAAATTCTATGGTTTAAGGGTAACGAAAAACGGTAATGAAATTTTTAAACAAGTTGGCATTTCAACGACCTCATCTTGGTCGCTGGAAGATTTTGATTTTTCAGGAAATGGCAACTTCGAATATAATGGTGCCACAACCTTTAGGTTTGAACTATTGGGCTATGGTGCAGACTATCCTGGTACCACAAATGCATGGGAATTAGATGAATTTAAGGTGAAAGGTTGTTGTGGGGAAGAATCTACTTTCAGTACAACTTCAACTTGTTCGCAAACCATCACGATTGTAGATAACCAATCTCCAAATTTGTCAAACACACCAAATAATCTTTCTTTGGAGTGTGATGAAGCACTTCCTGCTCCGGCAAATGTTGTCGCAACGGATAATTGTGCTTTCATGACGGATTTCAATGAAACGTCTACACAAACCAATAATGGTTCTTGTTCAGATCATCGCTATACCGTAACCAGAACATGGACGGTAACGGATGATTGTGGTAATTCGGATGTCCACACCCAAACCATCTCCTTTGATGATACCACAGATCCACAATTTAACAACTTGCCAAACGATATGACAGTTGAGTGTGATGAAGTGCCTAATCCACCAAATGTTACGGCCAGTGATAATTGTGATAATAATGTGGATGTGAGTTTCTCTGCTAGCAGTACGCAAGGAAATGGTTGTAACGCATATGATTATGCTATAACGTGGACATGGGTAGCAACAGATGCCTGTGGCAATCAAACCCAGGCTTCCAGAACGGTTACGGTTAGGGATACTAAAGCGCCTGAGATTACGGTAGGTGCCCAAAACCAAACAGTAGAATGTAATGGAAATGGCAATACCAACGATTTACAGAATTGGCTAAATAATAATGGCGGAGCACAAGCTACAGATAATTGTGGCAATGTTACTTGGACGTATAGCCCCGATCCGGCTACCGTAACGCCAGCTTGTGCAGAAACAGGCAGCGTAACGGTTACCTTCACCGCCGAAGATGAATGTGGTAATTCAGACCAAACGACAGCTACATTTGTTATTGAAGATACCACCGCTCCAAACATCTCGACCCAAGCCCAAAATGAAACGGTTG
>JAHDGC010000044.1:0-13099 GCA_020627865.1 Saprospiraceae bacterium
TTCCCTTCATTTCTATCAACTTGTAGTTCCCCATTTTTAAATATTCTTTCAAAAATTATTTTGGGATCTTTTTCTGTAGATTCGTCCCTATCTAAATCGAAAATGGATGTTTTTTTCTGTTCAAATTCTCCTTCCCATATGAAATCATTACCTATAGTTGTTGTGAAGTTTACTTTCCATACAATACCATTCAAAGACTTCCCCTCTGCTATTTCTTTTAAAGCTTGAATTGCCCTCAATATTTGAGTTTTACCTACACCCGATGCTCCTACCAAAAGCGTAAGCCGCTCAAAACTGGTTTTAGCAAGTTTCCAATCCCTTGATTTGTCTTCAAATTCGAAGGTGTTGATCTTCATATGATAGAATTTACATTACATGCTCAAGTTGTATGAGAATGTAACGTCGTAATGCTTACGACGCTTTCGGAATATTTAAGGTTCTATAATCACCAAGCAAAACTATTTCACCAACCCATCAAAAACGCCCTGATTCACCTTCACTTTATAATTCTCCTTCAAGGACTTCACCCAATCCTTTTCTAAAAAATCTTGATAATCTGCAACAACATATCCACGAGCCTCCGAAAGCGTCTTCTCCCCGGGAGGCAAAACTTCTTCGATCTTCATAAAGTTGAGGGATTTATCCCTTTTGTTTTCCTCAATTTTAGAGAGCGCGCCAGCTTCCCATTTCATTTTATCCAACACCTCATTTTGCCCTTTTTCAAACGTATAATCTTTTACCGAAACAACCTTCCGCTCTCCATCGTTGAATTTCTTCATGATTTTATCTTGGCTAGAAGATTTGGCCGCTTTGCGCAAAGCGTTCAACTTGTCGATGTTTTCTGCCCTCAAAGTGTAAGTGCTGACCACAGCACGCTCTTTCCACTGATATTTTCCAGTATTCTTTTCATGGAAAGCTTTCAAGCCAACCGTATCCTGAGAAGCCTTATCCCAAACAAGCACCTTAGTCGCCTCAAACAGCAAGATGCCTTCTTCATATTCCCGCATTAAGGCCTTGAATTCCGGATACTTATCATCCAGCATGGATTCTTCATGCTCCAATGCCTTGTCATTGATGTAATCTTTGTAGAGTTTATTGACCACATCGGCAGCTTGAACACCCTTACCCATGCGCATTCTGGTTCTAGAATTCCGTTGACAATAGTCCTGAAAATCAGCAAGCGTTGCTTTTTGCTTACCAAAATTAAAAAGCACATCCTTTGGCTTGCTGGCATCCGCCTTCCATTTATGCGTCATAAATTCTTCATCAAGGGACGCGGTGAATTTCTCCAACAATTTCTCATCTTCTTTAAAACCACTATCTTTCTTTATCCGAACAACCATCGCCTTTTTAGCCATTTGGTACCGCTTGTCTTTTTGGATTTTGTTTTGCAAACGCTTTTTGGCCAAATCAAATTCTTCCGTCTCTTTTTTACTAATTCTTTTGATAATATGCCAGCCAACAGAGGAGCGAATAGGCTTGGTGAAATCTCCATCCTTTTTAAGGGCAAAAGCAGCATCTTCGAAGCTTCTTTCATAGCGGTTGATCCCGAAAAAGCCGATATAACCTTCCTTTTGTGCGGAGCCTTTATCTTTAGAAAATGTTTTGGCCAATTCCCCAAAATTACCACCTTTTTTCAATACTTTATGTAGGCTGTCAATTCTGGATTTTGCCGCCGGATCTTCCTTATCTTTTGGGACTCGGAGCAGAATATGCGCCGCTTCAATCTCGCCCCTAGCCGGACGCTTTTCATTGACCTTCAACAAATGATAAGCAATGTTCGTCCGCACGGGGCCAGCCACTTTATTGACTTGAGCATTGTAAGCCGCGGTTTCCAACGGGTAAAATCCATTGGGGAACAAGGCCGTGATGAAGCCAATTGTTCCACCGTTATCTTTAGCAGATTTATCATCAGAAAACTCCTTGGCCAATGCCGCAAAATCGCCACCAGCATCCAGTTTTTTCTTAATTTCCATGATTTTATTATAAGCCTTTAAACTATCAGCAGGAGTGGCATTCTCCGAACAATTTATCATAATATGGCTGATATTCACATCCTCCTTGCTTCTGGCGTAGGCCTCCTCGATGAGTTTATCCGTCACTTCCCGATCAATAAGGTAAGAGTTGGCCAACTGCTTCCGATATCCGGCCAGTTCATTGATCAATGTTGGAATAGTATCCAACTTCATCTCCCTAGCCTTTTGCACCTTCAATTTGAATTTGGTATATAAATCAAGGTACTCTTCCAGAGATTTTTTTGAGAAATCAGCTTTTTCCCCGTTTGTTTTGGTATAAATATATTTAAACTCGGAAACATGTACCGGTGTGTCTTCAACGGTAAATAAAACCGGATCATCCTGTGCCGATAATTGGGACAGGATCGTAAAGGAGCAAAGAAAAATAATGATGTGCTTTATCATTGTATCTAAATTTTTGAATGTAGCGTCGTAATGCTTACGACGTTTTCGTTATGTTTATATTTTCTATAAGTAATCCTTTTTACAACGTTTCGGGCTGCCATAGATTGTCAGCCATCAGCTGTAAGGCTATTTATAAGCGTAAAAAGCACCGCAAAATTAGAAAATTTCTGGGGTAAAGTGGTGAAAATGGGGGGATTAAAGTTTGATAGGCTGCTAAGAGCTTATTTTTGTATGGCAAGGTGCAAAAATAAGTAAGATTTAGCTACCAATAATTTTATTCGTGGCTAAATGTGGGTTTGAAAACATACATTTAGCTGATGATATAGGTTTTCTCCGATTAATACACAAAAGAATCTGTGTATATCTGCTTTATCTGTGGTGGTCTTTTTCCTCACTCCTGCACATAAACCCGTCGCACCCGCTCCGAAATTCCCGTAAAAATCTCATAAGCAATGGTGTCGCAAGCCTTAGCCAGTTGCTCCACCGGAACATGTTCGCCAAAAATCTCCACCACATCCCCTTCCTGAGCATCAGGAATATGGCTGACATCAATCATGCACATATCCATACAAATATCGCCGACAGTGGGCGCCATTTTCCCCCGCACAAATACTTGATATTGCCCATTTCCGGCCTTTCGCATCAAACCATCCGCATAGCCAATACTTATGGTGGCAATTTTCATCATCTTTGTGGCTTTTCCATGCCGATTATAACCGACGGTTTCTTTTGGAGCAACCGTTTTGAGCTGAGAAATGCTGGCCTTCAGATTCAAAACAGGTTTCAATTCTGAACTGACCAATCCACTACCATCTATGCCATACAATCCGATGCCGAGCCGCACCATTTCCAGCTGATATTGTGGGAAACGAAGGATTCCTCCCGAATTTAGCAGGTGTCTAAGGGGCTGATAGCCGAGTTTTCCACATAGTTTTACACATAAATTGTGGAAAACTTTGGCCTGAATGTTAGTAAAGTCGTCATGCTGGGGATTATCACTGCCGGCGAGGTGGGAAAAGATGGAACGAACTACAATTTGAGGACTAGATTGCAATATTTGGATCAATTCGGGGAGATCTTCGGCCTCAAAACCCAATCTTTTCAGGCCAGTATCCAGTTTCAGGTGAATTGGGTAGGGGAGAGACTCCGGTGGCAGTTGTCGGATGAACTTTTTAAGGAGCGAATTGCTGTAAATTTCCGGTTCTAGCTGATAGCGGTGCATGGTTTCGAATACGGTTTCTTCTGGGTTGAGCACCAATATGGGCGATTGAATCCCGGCTTTTCGTAGTTCGACACCTTCATCAGCATAAGCGACGGCCAGATAGTCCACATGATGATCTTCTAACAATTGGGCGACCTCGATGCTGCCGCTACCATAGGCAGAAGCCTTGACCATCACCATCATTTTGGTTTCCGGTTTCAGGCGGGCAGTATAAACATTGAGGTTATGGAGTAAGGCATTTAAATTGATTTCTAAAACGGTATTGTGAATTTTTCGGGAAAGCCTTGTTGTAATTTTTTCGAAAACAAATTTTCTGGCTCCTTTTATTAAAATCACCTCATTTTGAGTGGCATCAAAATCCAGTGCTGCCAGCAAATTTTTTGTACTTTTATAATGTTGAAAAACAACTTTGTCCGAAAGGTGTTTTTTAAGCTTTTCAATATCTTTTCCAACAGTAATTACACGGAATAGGCCTTTCCCAGATAACAACATGCCTAGCTCTTCGTATAGTGTTTCTTTTTTGCGACCACTTTGCAAAATATCAGAAATGATGATACTTTTCTTTTTGCCAAAGCTTTGTTGTTCCAGAAAATTCAAGGCAATATTTATCGAACTGAAATCGGAATTGTAACTGTCATTAATCAACATACAGTTATTGATCCCGTCCTTGAGTTCGAGCCGCATGGCAACAGGTTCTAATTGTGCAATCCGTTCCTTGATGGTTGCTGGGGGGTAATTTAAATAACATAGTGCAGACAGGCAGTGCGATGCATTTTCCAATGATGCATCATCCGTGAATGGTAGGAAAATTTTCGTGATTTTATTTTTGTAACAATAAGAAAACGTCGTTTGCCGAGTGTCTCTCTGAACGCTTTTTATCCATAGATGTGCACCTTCTTTTTGTGACCAGCAAAAGTGTTTTTTGTTTGGATAAATTTCTTGAATGAGGCCGTGAATATCTTCATGATCTTTACAATAAATAATACAATCTGCATCCTTGAAGAGCTTTAGTTTTTCCCTGATCTTTTCTTCTAAAGAAGCAAAACCCTTACTGTGGGCATCCCCGATATTGGTGAAAATGCCAATGTTGGGACGGATAATCGGAGCCAGTTTTTCCATTTCTCCGACCTGGGAAATGCCGGCCTCAAAGATGCCGATCTCATCTTCCGGTTTGATTTGCCAAACGGAAAGCGGCACACCGATTTGGGAGTTATAACTTCTGGGAGAACGTACTAGTGTATAGTCCTTTTCCAGTAATTGAAAAAGCCATTCTTTGACGATAGTTTTACCATTGCTGCCTGTGATTGCTATGGTTTTCAAGCTGAATTGTTCTCGGTGTAGCCTGGCTATTGCCTGCAAGCTCTCTACCATGTTTTTTACTAAAATAAAATTTGCATCGGGGTATTTTGCTGTATTTATATTTTTTTTAACAATAAAGTTACGAACACCTGATTTGTATAGTTTTGGAATGAAATCATGGCCATTATTGCGTTTTCCTGTAAAGGCAAAAAATAAGCTTTCTTTGGGGAAGATAAGCTGGCGGCTGTCGATGAGCAGTTGGGTGATTGCAGCCGGAGTTGGATTGGGGTTTAGGATTTTGCCGGTGGTGATTCTTGTTATTTGCTGAAGGTCGTATGGCATAGTGTGGTTAGCTTTATTCAAACAGACAGGTAGGAGGCACATGCCCGTCTGTTTGAATCTCATCAAATTTTAGGATAAATGTACGAAGGATTTATGATATTTTCAATTCGTCCAGACAATACATTTGGTTTCAAATTGGCCGCTAGCTTTTGTATGCTATTGCATCAAAACAGGAAAACCCATATCTTTGCACAATCTATATGATTTTAATGAAAATCGGAAAAAATGAAATGTAAAAAATTTCGTCCAAGCTTGAAGGATTTTTTGAAAGCGATGGACAAAGCAGAAAGGGAAATCCGGTTGCAAAATGAAACTGGATTTCAACGAAAAACGGCAGTATTCCGAAATAAGAAAAAATACAGTCGCAAGTCTAAGCACTCGAAGAGAAGCTTAGGCTTTTTTTTTGGATGGTGGTTTAATTTTTCTGAGATAGAAATGTTGCAAAAAATGAATGTGATATATCGTGAGCGGTGTGAAAAAGTTAGGTCAAATTTAACTCGCCTAATCTCAAAATAAGCTACCCAAAATCTTAAATGAATTAAATTTACAATGTACGAAGCTTAGACTTTTTTTGTTTGGTAGACTGCGATTTATGTAAAAAAATACATTTTTTTTAAGATTGTATTTTTTATAATAATTAAATTGTTATCTTTCCTGATAAAAGAAATAAATACTATGACCTCGTGGGATAGCAAAAACTTTATAGCTTACAAGAATAAATTTGGTTTGTTGGGAGATTTATCTAACAGTGATTTCCCTGCTCGTTTTCACGCTTGGCTTGGAAATGGTATACGGCTAGAAAATAAAGCAGCAACTTTTTTTGGATTTGTCCAAGAAGGAGATGCCCAGATTATAACAACAAGTGGCTCTTTCCTCCTTACGGAAGGTATGTATTTTTGTGCTACGCAAAATATAAAAGTTGAAAGCTTAGGAAAGGGAATTTTGATAGAGCAACTTGGCTACAACGGTATTTTTCAAATAGGAGGCCCAATCGAAAGTAAAGGACGGTTGCGGTATATCGACGGGTGTACAGATTCGCTCCTGATTTCCCCTCCTGTACTTGGTGATCCCTGTCTTAATTTGCTGCATATTCCTCCTGATACTTTCCAGTCAGAACATACGCACCCGTCTTTTCGTATTGGTATTATCGTTGATGGAGCGGGAGTTTGTGTTACGCCCGAGGGCGAGCATGCGCTGTGTCCGGGATTGGTATTTATGATTCCGCCAAATGCCTTGCATAGTTTTAAAACAACGAAAGAAGCCCTCTTGGTGGTTGCTTATCATCCAGACTCTGACTTTGGCCCGACCCATGAAAATCATCCTATGCGCAATCGGACGATATTGACTTGTAATCCTTAAATTTCATATGCTATGATTTGCCCGAAATGCTCTTATAATCAAAAATATAGTGATGGTATGTATTGTTCTAAATGCCATCGGAATTTTATTTTTAACCCTAAGGTGAATGATTATAATGATTATAAATTTAAATTACTTGAGGAAAGGGTAAGCCATAAAAGTACTCTTTTCTATACGGAGAATCAACTGTATATTGGGTATCTCCATAGTATCAAATTTCGTTTGAGGGAAAATATTGGCTTAGTTATTTTTTTTATTTTTCTGGTTATTGTTTTGATAGCTGTCAAGGCTTATTTGTTCCTTATTTTTTTGTTATTTATCATACCTTCTTCGAAACTTTTTGGTAAAGAAAATATGAGTGGTGATGAGTTCAGAAGAAGAGTTTCAACATGGAATAGACAGGAAGCATTGCATAATTTGATACAAGAACCTGGAATGCATGATGCCCCAGCGTCTTTTCCTGAAGATGATTTATATGACTATGGTGTAGAAGCAGTGTTAATTGTAGATCAAGATATTTATGTTGATTTATTTGTACGGAATAAATGTCATATAGAGGCAAAGGTTGTAGTGATTTCTCAAAATGGTTATCCAAATTACCTTGTGAAAAAAGTGCAGCGTATTTTAGATGAAAATGAACAAGCTAAAATTTATTATATTCACGATACCACAACAGATTTTGCAGCTATGCAACAGGCGGTAAGGTCGTTCTTAACTGTTCCTAGTACTGCAGAAGAAAATGATTTGGGCTTGTTTCAGGAGGATATTAAAAATATTAGTTTTTTAAGAGGGTTGAAATTAGATAAAGAATTCTGTGTTGATTATCTTCCTCCTAGTAAGCTAGGGCCTTGTTTAACTTCGAGTATCACTACAGGAACATTGTTGCTCACAAGTTTAATAAATATAGAAACAGAAACTTCCGTTAGTTCTGATTTTGGATAAGGTGAATATTTTGTCAGTAATATAACAATAATGGCTGTAATTTTAGGTATTACAAACGGGAAAGAAACGGATATAAATTTGATGTATCAACAGGTGAGGCATCGAGGACAGGATAATTTTAAAGTTGAAAAATCAGGGGATCACTTTTCTATTTCTGCAAGACATAACAATGATAATACAATTCGGAAAAGTAGTGGCATCTATAAGGACGAAAGGGTGTTGGTTGCGATAGCGGGTTCTGTTCTAAATAAAGCTTACGAAAGGCTTTCTCCTGAGGCGGTTGCAAAAATTTTCCTTACAAAAGGCATCCGGTTTTTGGATGATATACAAGGAGCTTTTGTGATGGTGCTCCAAACAACAACACATCTTTATCTCATCAGAGATGCTACCGGGCAACGGACACTATACTACAACCATCAGGGCAAGCGTTTGTCTTATTGCGTTGAGGCGAAAGGTATTCATGCCTTACCGTATTTTGTTCCACAACTGAATAGGGATGCTGTTTTTCAATATTTTTCGTATAGCTTTATTCCTTTGGGAAGCACAATGTTGCAAAATGTTCGGGAACTACCCGCTGGGGCAATACTTTCTTATGATTTATTGAAAAACAAGCTTCAAGTTGAGCGGTATTTTAAACTGGAAAATATTCAGAAAAATGTCATAACGGATTTGAACTATTGGGTAAGTCGAATTCGGGAAGAAGTATCTGAAGAGGTGGTGGATAAGTTGCAGGATCAAGAAGATGTCGGTGTTTTTCTTTCTGGAGGTTTGGATTCTAGTATCATTACTGCAGAAGTAGCAACAAGGCATAAAAAGAAAATTCATACTTTTTCTATTCACTTTGGCAAGGCATACCAGAACGAGCTTGATTTTGCGAAATTGGTTGCGGATCGTTATGGAACACAGCATCACGAGGTAGAGATTCGGCCCAAAGATTTTATCCCTAAACTTCGGAATACTATTTGGTATTTGGATGATCCCATCGGGGATCCGATAACGATTCCCAACTTTGAACTGGCGAAATATGCTGCTGATTTTGTGCCTGTAATTTTCAATGGAGAAGGGGGCGACCCTTGTTTTGGTGGGCCAAAAAATATCCCGATGTTGTTGGGGCATTGGTATGGAGGCATTGAGCGCCCTCGGAATTATAGAGAGCAAAGTTACCTCGCATCTTATCGCAGGGGCTACCATTATTTAGAACAATTACTTGCTCCTGATTTTCTTGGAGAATATGATCCCGCGCGACAACTAGAATCTATTTTGACGCCATTTTTTAAGGAGCCTAATTTCAATTTTCTGGATAAATTAATGAGCATAAACATCCGGCTTAAAGGAGCACACTTGATCTTGCCGAAGGTGGAGCGGATGTTGGGGGCTTCGGGCTTGCCGGCCGTGGCGCCATTGTTTACAAAGGCTATTACAGCTTCAAGTATGGAAATGCCTTCAGTTCTTAAACTCAACAAAGGTGTAGAAAAATACATCCTAAAACAAGCATTCAAACAAGATGTACCCATGCCTATTATTGAACGGCCCAAAAGTGGTATGCGTGTGCCCGTGCGCTATTGGTTTCAGGGGGAAATGAAAAAGTATAGCCAGAAAATACTGAATAGTAGGGATATTAAACGGGTTGGTATTTTTAATCCGGATACGATCAAGCAACTTTTGGCTTACGATACGGAATCCGGTTTGCGCAGGCATGGCTTGTTGATATGGATGGTGCTTACTTTTGAAATCTGGCGTAGGATTTTTATAGAAAAAGAACCACTTTGAGGATTTAACTACTTAAAATATAATGCCAAAGCTGAGAGCTAAACTTCAGGTTAGTTCCCAGCTTTGGCCACTGGAATTTTTCCTCGATTTTGCTGGTAGAGGTCAATTGAAAATTGACCGATAGAAAATCATGACATCAAGTCAATCACATGAATCAAAGTTCAGACATTCACGAAAATTGTCCAAGAACCATCTTTCTCCTTAAAACACTTTTAACTTGAACTACAGTGTCTTCACCTCCCCAACCAACTGCTGTATCGTTTTCTTCGCATCACCAAAAAACATCTGGTTCTTCTTGTGGAAAAATAATTGATTTGGAATACCGGCATAACCGGGACTCATACTCCTTTTTAAAACTATGACATTTTTCGCATCCCAAACCTTCAAAACGGGCATCCCATAAATCGGGCTGGAAGGATCATCCTCTGCGGCAGGGTTTACCACGTCGTTGGCGCCAACAATCACGACCATATCCGTATTTGGAAAAGCAGCATTAGCATCATCCAAATCCAATAATTTTGGATAGGGTACATCGGCTTCCGCCAACAATACATTCATATGTCCGGGCATCCGACCTGCAACGGGATGAATGGCATACTTGACATCAACACCATTGGCTTCTAATAAATCATCCAGCTCTTTGAGTGCTTTCTGTGCTTGCGCTACCGCTAATCCATACCCGGGAACGAAGATCACCGAATTGGAATAAAACAATTGAATCGCGGCATCATTAGCAGTCACTTCCTTAACGGCCTGATCGCCCTTGGTCTTTGGGCCTTTACTGCCACTTGCCCCAAAACCACCGATCAAAACATTCAACAAAGAACGATTCATCGCCTGACACATCAAGACCGTAAGTATCGTACCAGAAGCGCCTACCAAAATACCGCCAACAATCATAATCTGGTTGCCATAAATTAATCCCGCTGCCGCAGCCGATAATCCCGTGAAACTATTTAACAAAGAGATTACAACCGGCATATCTGCACCTCCAATCGGGGCCACAAAAGAAAACCCATAAACCAATGCCACGGCCATAACAACAACGGCCATAATCATCCCCGCACTCAATCCTTTATATAATAAAAATCCAGAAAGGCCAAGCGTAACGATTAATAAAATGATATTAATAACACTGTGCTTGGGTAAGGTCACCTGGCTGTCCCATACTTTGCCATCCAGCTTGAGGTAAGCCAGAATACTTCCGGTGAAAGCAATGGCTCCGATGAGCAGGGCAAGGATAATGACCAATAATTCTCCTGTAGGAATCTCAAATTGTCCATGATAATAATGCCGGAATTCGACCATCGCCAAGGCAACAGCACAAGCACCGCCCAGCCCGTTGAATATAGAAACCATCTGCGGCATATCTGTCATCTTGACTTTCTTCGCACTGACCCAGCCAATAGCGGCACCGATGAGCATCCCGACGATGATCCAAGGGTAATTGTTCGGAGCATCCTCAAAAGGATAAACCAACGTCGCGGCAATGGCTAGCCCCATACCGATAGCGGCTAGGATGTTGCCCCGTCGTGCGGTATCCGGAGAACTCAATCGGCGTAGCCCAATGACAAAGGCCAAGGCCCCAATAAGATAAGTCAAGTTTAAAATTGAAGTAAGCATAATATGTATTAATTATCCAATTTCCGATTTAATTTTTTGAATGATAATCTCTGACAACTCATGAATTCTATTAACCTAGAATTTCCACCAAAACCTCAGCTACAACCACTGCTGCGTCTGACTTCTGACAGCGAAGCGATCTAAAAATGAGCGCAGCGAATGATCTAAAATCTAAAGCGCAGCGATCTAAAATCTATTTCTTCTTCTTAAACATTTCCAACATCCGATCCGTCACCGCAAATCCACCAATCACGTTAATCATCCCCAGAATTACCCCAATGGTTCCAATCACCAAGGTAAAATAATCCGTCGGTTCCGCCTGTCGAATCAGCAAAATGGCGCCAATAGACACCGCTGATTGCATTAGCGCCAGACATCAGCGGCGTATGCAACACTGTCGGCACTTTAGAAATAATTTCAAAACCAAGAATAATAGTGAACAGCAGGAGATAAATCATCATAAGATTATCATCCAGAAATTGAAATATCGTATCCATGAAGGTGATTTTTTCTAGTGGTTTGTTTTATTCTAATAATTTAATTACAATCTTGACACGCCGTTATTCGGCATACTAAGGGACTAATCAACCAGTCACCATGCTAATTCGGAGCAATAGATTTAGTAATATAAGCCGAGTTGAGAATTTCATTATCCATGTCAATAAAAAGTTTTTCCTCTTTAAGTAGGAGTTTCATGAAATTCATGGCATTATTGCTAAACAAGGTGCTTGCATCCTGCGGCATATCCTCAGCAAGGGCAGAATCCCCGATGATACGGACGCCATTGTGGTTAACAATTTCCTTATCTTTGGTCAGCGGGCAATTGCCTCCCGAAGAGGCGGCCAAATCTACAATGACCGCACCCTGTTTCATCTGGTTAACGGTTTCTTCTGGCACGAGGGTAGGAGCCTTGCGGCCACGTACCTGCGCAGTAGTGATGATGATGTCCGAATTGGCAGCCCTTTTCTGGACTTCGGCCTGCTGCCGTTTGATAAATTCTTCGCTTTGCTCAACGGCATATCCGCCAGCATCTTTATCCACGGCACCTTCCACTTCAATAAATTTTGCCCCAAGACTCTGCACTTCCTCCTTAGCGGCCTTCCGTACATCAAAAGCTTCTACCATGGCACCCAGGCGTTTTGCAGTTGCAATAGCCTGAAGCCCGGCAACACCTGCACCTAGCACGAGTACTTTGGCCGGACGAATGCTACCAGCCGCCGTTATCATCATCGGAAAATAGCGGGGCAGCAAGTTTGCTGCAGCCAACACTGCCTTATATCCAGCAATAGACGCCATAGAAGAAAGCACGTCCATAGACTGCGCCAGTGTAGTGCGCGGAATCATATCCAGACTGAATGACCGGAAGTCGTGTTTTTCCAGTCGTTCCGTAATCTCAGGATCATTATAAGGTTGGAAAAGTGAAATCAGTACAGCTTTCGGGTTGGCCTTAGCCAAATCTTCATCCGGAAGCGGATTGATACTGAGAAGAATATCTGATTGCTGTAAGACTTCTTCGCGGGTGCAAATTTTAGTCAGGTCACCATAAGCCGCATCATTCAAGCTGGCTTGGTTGCCTGCTCCTTTTTCCATGAGGAAAGAAAAATTTTTTGCATTTTTACGCATGGTATCCGGTACGAGTGCAACCCGTTTATCGTTCGTTTCGTTGGTTATACCTATTTTCATTTTGATAGCAGTGTTAAAATAGAGCCTGTTTTATGTAAAGTATGTGCATGATTTGTTGGGATTTCAATTATCGGATTGGTTTGGTATGCTGTTGGGAAGCCAGTTTTGTTATCGAAAACATAAATTTTAGAAAAAAAATTCTAAATTTCTTATAAAGATAGAAATCTTGTTGAAGAAAAAGTAAATTCTGTATGAAAGTATTAAAAATTTATAATCATCATATCATTGCGCCCTGATTTCGTCCACCATTTCCATCAACCACTCTTTATTCGCCAATGGGGTCGTTTGCTCAACTTTATCCACAATTTCCACAATTTTTTTGTGGATAATGGCTGATTTCAGCAAAGTTAAATTATTTTGAAGCTTATACATCCTTCGGGTAATTTTCAGAAAATTATTATTGGCCAACTTCCGGTAATCCGAAATGCTCCTACTCCGT
>JAHDGC010000044.1:13109-17603 GCA_020627865.1 Saprospiraceae bacterium
GTAAATACTTCCGGAAAGCTTCTATTAAAGAAAAAAGAGCTTCCGTTTCATTGAGATGATAATAACTTTTAATCTGGATAATCTTCGCGCCGAGATGATAAGAGGCATCCGTGAAGGCAACATTGTGGAGTTGCTGTAATGCCTTTTCGTAATTGCGAGTTTCATAATAAAGAGAGGCAAGGCTGTAGGCAACGGCATTGAGTCGCTTGTTCTCCGGCAGGTGATTTTTATAGTTGAGGATAAAACTTTCTGTCCAGTCATAGTCCTTGATACGCAAACCTACTGTCACAATGTTTTTGAAATCCCATTGCGTGAGAATATTGTTTTTAAAAATGATTTTGTTCTGCAATACTCGTTGGTAAATTTGATGAATTTCGTGATAAAATTCGCTTTCCCCAGAATTGATCTGTCTGATGCAATGGTTGAGCAGGTAATTGTAAAGTACCCAAAGTTCCTGTTGTGGGAAAAGTGTAATATGCCTATGCAAACTCTTCTTGAACTCATAGTAAATATTGTTCTGTTCCGGATTCTGTAACATCATGTAGGCGAGATAATGTAGCCGTATGGCCGGAATAACCTGAAACGACTCCGGTGCATTATTATACCTTTTGAGCAAATCATCTATCATAAAACAATTATACTCGGCCTTCACCGCTGCGGATCGTGCGACCATATCGCAAGCGATCCGGAACTTGGTCAACATATAATGATAATCAAGCCGGTCGTTTTTGAGTTGCAAATTGGAATCGTAATATCTTTCTGCCCGACTCAAAAAGAAAGCATCCTGACTTTCATAAAACCGATAAACCCTTAGAAAATACTCTTGGTTCCTGAAAGGGAATTTTTCTAATGCAAGATCATAACTACGCGAAGCCTTCCGCACATGAAGCGGCAGTTCTCTTTCTAACAGATCATTCACTAGCAGCTCTTTTTGGAATAGTTTGTCTTTACGAAATTTTTCAGTGCTAAGAAATTCATAAACCAATTGCATCAACATGGAAATGTAATTGTTGATTTTATATTCATCATAAATTTCTCTCGGAAATAGCTCCGCGAAAACCTTCTCTTTGATCAGTGCTTTATGCTCATATTTCGGTTCATATTTTTCGATGTAGTTATAAAGTTGTCGCGTTTTCTCATTTTTATTGAAAAAAGGAGAATAAAGAAAATCCCGAAACCGTGCCTTCTCTTTAGTGTTACAATGTTTTAAAATTTCCAGTAATTTGGATTGATGCATTATAGTTTAAATTTTTATTTATATGTTTTAGTGACTTGATAATGAGTTTTTTATAATATTTTCTCCTATAAAAATAGCCTATATTAATGAAATAATGTACTTTTTTTAACTACTATTTAAAGCTATTTTTGAAATATCATAATAGTAAATGAGGCGTCAGGCATCGAAAATGTCTGCAAAAGTCTCTTGTTTTTAGAACCTGAATAATACAGGAAAGCATTCAATCAATACAAACAAGTCAAATCAACATTATATGAAAGCTTTATACCTCCTTTTTCTCCTGAGTTTGATTACGCACCTTGTTCCTGCCCAATGTGTCCTGAATTTTACAAGCTTGCAGGTAGAGTCCTGTAATGATAATGGTACACTAGGTGATGATACGGATGATACCTTTTCCGTGCTGGTGGATGTTTCCGCTACAAATGGCGGAACAGGTTTTGTCGTTTCGTATATTGATGCAAGTGGTACACCTTTCACTTCTGAACCTACAAATTATGACTCCGGTGGATATGTGGCAACGAATCTTCCGGCCACAGGAAATCCGGTAGAGATTACGGTGCTGGATTTTGATAGCGCTGTGAATCCGACTTGTTTTATTGTGGGGGAGGTGAGTCAGTTGCCTTGTTCCAATGATTGTGTTTTGACGGTAGCTAATGTCATCGTCAGTGGATGTGATAACAACGGAACAGAGGCCGATCCAACAGATGATACTTTCTTCGTGACCTTAAATGTTAATGAGACGAATGCTGGACCATCCGGCCAGTATATTGTTTTTGGTGGTAGTGTAACATCCGATCCTGTACCATATGGAATTGGAGTCATCGCGGGATTGACGGCTATTGATTCTCCAATTACCCTAACCATTACAGATGTTGATGATCCGGCTTGTTCTACAACGGTTGAGGTATCGCAATTGCCTTGTTCGGATGCTTGTGCTATCGTCAATGCGGATGCTACGGCACAACCTTGTAATGACAACGGAACGGATGCCGATCCATCTGATGACTTCTTCGAGGTCTTCATTTCGGGAGAGGAAATCAATGGTGGCGTGAACCAACAATATATCGTTGAGTATGGCGGTACCATATATGGGCCATATACTTATTACGATCCTGCACAGCTTATTGATGGCTTAGTCTTGCCAGCAGATAATCTCAGCTATACTTTAACGCTTACGGATATAGATGATCCTTCTTGTGTCACGATTGTGCAGGTGAGCCAAGGTTCTTGTTCCGGCATTTGTATGATAAATATTGCACAAGCAATAGAAACGCCTTGCTTTGATAACGATACCGGAACGGATCCAGCAGATGATACTTTCTCTGTATTGGTCGATGCGACGGCACTAAATGCAGGTGATGATGGTCAGTTTATTATTGAAGATGTAGATGGTAATGAGCTGGGTATTTTCAGCTACAGTGAAGGTGGACAAATTGATAACTTCCCTGCCGACGGTACGGATATTATATTGGTATTCGTTGATGCCAATGATCCGGATTGTAGCGCAACAACGACCGTAAGCCGACAACCTTGTTCTACCAATTGTGAAGTTACGACTAACGAGTTTATCATTAATCCTTGTGATAATAATGGTACGGGTACGGATCTTTCAGATGATATTTTCAACATTACGATAAATATGAGTGCGATCAATGGTAGTGTTAGCCAAGAGTATACTGTAGAAAATGCAACAGGTGATGATCTAGGTACTTATAACTACCTTGAGGATGTCACTATAGGAGACTTTCCTGCAAATGGTATCGTCATTGACCTTGTCATCAGAGATGCAGATGATCCTTCTTGTGCGGCACAGATTTCTTTCTCGCAAGATCCTTGTAGTTTCGACTGTGAATTTACTTTCGCGCAAGCTGTGCCAGGACAATGCAACGATCAGAATACACCCACCGATCCATCGGATGATACCTTCGATGCAACAGTAACGGTAGATGGATTGAACTTGGGGGCAAATGGTTGGGAAGTAACCGCCAGTACCGGTGGGAGCTGGTCATTTGATTATGACGGTGAGCCAGGTGTGGTCACGGGCCTTCCTGCAACTGGAGAGATCATCACCTTGACGATAACAGATACAGATGGACCGGGTTGTTCAATAACCGTAGAGGTGAGTCAGGTAGAGTGTTCTAGTGAATGCTTCCTTATCATTACCCAACAAACAACTGGCCTGTGCAACGACAATGGAACACCAAGCGATCCCTCAGATGATACATTTATAGGGGCTATTTTTGCCGAGGTAATTAATGGCGGAACAGATGTCGCAAAATATTTGGTAACAAGCCTTGATACTGGAGATGAACAAGGGCCTTATTCCTACAACGATATGGCTGAAGTTTTCGATATCCCGGCAGATGGTATGGAGTATACTTTTGAAGTATGCGATTATGATAATCAATTTAGTGATCCTCCTTGTTGTCAAATTGTAAGTTTCAGCCAAGCGTCTTGCTCTAATACTTGTTTCCTTGTAGAAACTTCAATTAATCATGCTTCTCTTTGTACAAATTGCGACGGCTCCATTGATTTACAAGTTTCGAATGGTGTGGGCGACTATACTTTTGATTGGGCTGACCTTGCGGGAACGGATGATCCTGAAGATCGCTTTGATCTTTGTCCGGGAATATACAATGTTACCGTTACGGATGCCGATGCTTGTTCCGAGTCTTTTGATTTTATAATTAATTGTCCGCCAGCTATTGAGGATGCAGCCGTGACGGATGCAAATTGTTGGGGAGATTGTGATGGGACGATAGATATAACAGTCTCAGGTAGTCCTCCTTTTTCTTACGAATGGTCAAATGGTTCTGCTACAGAAGATATAACAGGACTATGTTTGGGAGCCTATACTGTAACGGTAACGGATAATTCAGGCTTAACAGCAACGGAGAGTTATACTGTAAGTACAGCCAGCGAGTTTATTGTTAATATTGGTGCCAGCCCACAAACCTGCAATGACGATGGCACTGCCGAAGCAACGGCATCCGGTGGCACCGGAGCTTATACCTATCTCTGGGATACACCCGGTAATCCAACAACCAGTATTATTACTGATCTTCCAGCAGGAACATACTCCGTTACTGTGGTAGATGAAAATGGTTGCTTTGCCACAGCATCGGTTGATATAGAACCGCCTTTTGATTTGATAACCTCTAGTACGGAAACAGATTGTGATGATAATGGCGGAACGGCTACGGTTTCCATTGCTGGCGCCGTCAATAATCCCGTTTTTGCATGGAGTAATGGAGCAA
>JAHDGC010000906.1 GCA_020627865.1 Saprospiraceae bacterium
AGATGCCCTGCATTATGCCAAAAGGTATAAACCAGAATTGGTCATGGATTTTGCTACCTTGACGGGTTCAGCAGTACAGGCCTTGGGAAAAGAAGCAATTTGCTATATGGGAAATACAGATCAGATTGTTAAAGAACAAATAGAAGAAAGCGGGTATTCTGTGTATGAGCGGTTGATCGAGTTTCCATTGTGGAAAGAATATGGCGAGCAGCTTAAGTCTAATATTGCCGATTTGAAGAATCTCGGAGGCCCTAAAGCTGGGATGATTACTGCTGGGAAATTTCTGGAACATTTTACAGATTATCCTTGGTTGCATTTTGATATAGCGGGAACGGCTTTTCTGAGGTCGGCGAATGCCTATCGTCCTAAAGAAGGTACGGGGGTAGGTGTACGTTTGTTATTCAATTTTCTAAAAAAATATTCCTTGAATCAGGGAGGCTTGGGGTCGTGATGCTTAAATGACCAGATTAATATGCCATTTGTTGTTCATAAATATGAATCTTGAAGAATACGGTATACTTAATGCTATTTAATTAATGTTTTCAAATTTACATAAACACTATTTGCATAATGGAAAAGGTTAAAGTAGGGATTTCAATCGGAGATATAAACGGTGTCGGGCTAGAAGTGATTTTGAAAACAGTGTCGAACGAGAAAATCCTGAATTTGTGTACACCGGTTATTTACGGATCGACGAAAGTAATTTCCTATCATAAGAATATAGTTGGAATTGGTGATTTCCCATTCAAAGGAAGCCGCCCAGAAGATCGCATCCATCCAAATAAAATTAATATCATCAATTGCTGGAATGAAAATGTAAATATTACATTGGGGAAGCCCTCTGATATTTCGGGAGTTTATGCATTGAAGTCACTGGAACAGGCAACGGAGGATCTGGCTAAGGGAGAAATTGATGCTTTAGTAACAGCTCCTATCCACAAGAAAGCCATGGAAAAAGCAAACTTTGGCTTCACAGGGCATACAGAATATCTGAGTTCTAAATTCGGGAAACGGAGTTTGATGCTGATGGTTAATGATGATTTGCGGATTGGTGTGGCGACGAATCACGTTCCTTTGCAAGCGGTTGCTGCGGGGATTACCAAAGAAACGATAAGCCAAAAACTAAAAACTTTAAATCAGACCTTAAAGGTAGATTTTGGTATTGAGCGGCCAACGATTGCCGTATTAGGGCTGAATCCACATGCTGGAGATAACGGCCTGATAGGAAATGAAGAGGAAAAAATTATTCGTCCGGTTATTATTGAAGCCAAGAAAAAGGGTGTTCTGGCAATGGGGCCATTTCCGGCAGATGGTTTTTTCGGTTCAGGAAATTATAGAAAATTTGATGCTATCCTCGCCATGTATCACGATCAGGGGCTTGTACCTTTTAAAACACTTTCCTTCGGGGAAGGGGTGAATTTTACCGCAGGGTTGACCAAGGTGAGAACCTCTCCGGATCATGGTACTGCTTACGATATTGCTGGAAAAAACGAAGCAGATCCAAGTTCTTTTCGGAAAGCGTTATTTCTTGCTGTTGATATTTTTAGGAATAGAAAAGCGCATCTTGATGCACATGCAAACCCAGTGAAAAAAGGTGCGAAAAATATAGTGGAAGAAAGTGAAGAAGACATGATAGACGAGAAAAGTGAGGCTTGATAATAATTTTTTACCGTAGGGCCGCATCGTGGCCCTACGGTAAAAAAAATGAATTAACATCAATTTTATTTACGCAATTTTAGAACGAGGCTTACTTTACTTTTCAAGATAATCTGTCTTGAGTTACTGCTATTCATCCGGATCATTTTCCTTGATTGTTCGTTGGAGTGTTGCTCTTTTTTTATCTGTTGTTGTTCTGGGTAATCTACTGGCGAAGGGGCGAAATTTTCCTCTTTTTCTCTTCTTGTTTCCCAACGCCTTACTTCTTCCGTGATCTTTCTAGTGGCTGCTTGGGGAACTTGAGGTCTGTTAGGGGAGGTGGTGATGTGTTCTTCCAGCAAATTTAAGTTGACCCAATATATAGGCTGTTCCATTATTTCCTCTTGACTATCTTCTTGTATATCAAATTGATATAATTCATATTTTTCAATCGTATGGATTAGTTTTTGAGCATATTGTGGGTCAGTAGCGTATCCACATGTCTGAAGCCCCTTAGCCCAGGCTCTATAATCCATGATCTCTAATTGGAAAAGCCCTGCGTATCGCTCGCCATTCCTGAGAAAATTAGAATGATCCTCAAAAGATGCTTGAATATTAGGGTATGCTCGGAAACAAGATTTTATCGGTTTATTGGCTTCATCAAAATCATCATCTACCTTAAAATACTTTTTGCCCTGCCAGTATTTCTTGCATTTTATGCCAAAATAGTTGTTGGAATTTACGGCGAGTTCTCCCTTGCCCCACGAAGACTCATGAATAGCTTGGGCTAATGTAATGCTCGCGGGGATTTTTGTCCGTTGCATTTCGTGTATGGCAATATCTTTAAATCGCTCGATATATTTCGATGTTGGTTCATTATTAAAACCCATGATAGCCAACAATAGAAACAGGTAGCAACCTAGCTGTTTTTTTAAGTGCATCATCTGCTGTGGTTTAGTATTATAGTTTACTAAAACCAAACATACTTCATAGTGGTTTTTGCTTCAGGCGGGGGGGGAAGCCTGAAAGCAAAGCTCAGATATATGGGAAATAGGAAAGGATATCTAAACTCAGTTTTTTCTCATAGTATGTTCAGTATAGTATTGAATTATTTATAAAACAAATATTTTAAATAAATATCTATTATGGAGCATGAACTAAGCATT
>JAHDGC010000045.1 GCA_020627865.1 Saprospiraceae bacterium
CGACCTTTCGCATGATAATCCAGTGCTGCTTTTTTATTTTTATCCATTTGATTTTCTTTGAGATTTTTAGAGAAATTCTAAACTAAATTTTTTTCATAAATATCCGGAGATTCACATCTCTGGCAATGATATGTCGTTCCTATGAAACTCATTTTTCTTCACTAGAAAAACTTTGTTTACAAACCACAGGATTACTCTTCCATTGAGCTGATAATATATTGAGCTAATTTATCTGTATCCACCTTATCTATAGGGTGCAAAAAATCATTTATAACAACAAATTTGCTATTAAGCAACCATTCGGCAACCTGCTTCGATTCTTCCGCCGTTACCATCTTATCCTCGCTTCCTAAACCAATAGTTACTTCGTTCTCAATTTGTCTAAAATCATCTTCATTCAATGCTTTTCCATTGGCCAATCCCAGCATCATTTGGGCTGTTTTTTTTACAACTATTTTCCAATCCTCTGGCTCATGTTCAGCTTCTAATTTCCGAGCAAACTTAGGCACCTTTTCTGCAATCTTATCCGGATTTAGCATCCTTACTTCCTTATTGGCGGCTTCAAGATTCCAATCAAATTTGGTTCCTAGTGTCACAATCTTTTCAATACGTTCAGAATGTTGCAAAGCCATCCTCAAAGCAACATATCCACCCATACTGTACCCAAATATATTTGTACTTTCAATCTTATTCGCATCAAGAAAATCTAATGCATTTTTAACAAACAATTCAATTGCATAATCCTCAGAAGATGGCAAACCACCATGCCCCTCAAAATTCAAACCATAAACATGGAACTTGGTTTCGAGAATTGGTTTAACCGACTGGAATTGCTTTTTGCTCCCTAAAGCACCATGCAATAACAATAAATTTGGTTTCATTTTTTTATTTTTGTTCATTCATAGACAAAATCGTTAACCAGTGGAGGTCAATTGAAAATTCACCGACAAAAAATCATGAGAATCAATTAATCATGGTTCAGGCTTCTTCCCCAACAAATAAATCCGTAAATTTAAAAGTTTCCCCATCAAACAACCCTTTATCACTCAACTTCAATTGTGGAATAACCAACAAGGCCATAAAAGACAAAGTCATGAAAGGAGCCGTTAAAACACAGCCCATTTTTTCTTTTACGAAACGATCTATTTCCGAATATTTTTGCCCAACTTGATAACCATCTTGATCACTCATAATCCCTGCAACAGGCAAAGGTAACACCAATTCTGTTTCTCCCATAACAGCAGAAACACCGCCTTTATTCTTCACAATACTATTCACTGCTTTACAGATAGCATCATCATCACAACCCACCGCAATTATATTGTGAGAATCATGCCCTACACAGGAAGCTATCGCTCCATTTTTCAAACCAAAATTCTTGATGAATGCCATTGCGGGAACTGCTTCCGAATAGCGATTCACCACCGTCATTTTTAACACATCGTTTGCAATATCGGAAACGGCCATTCCATTTTCGATTTTGGCTGGCACAATAGAACTATCGGTTACAATCTCCCCATTAATGGCTGCTATCACTTGGATGTTTTTATGGCTTGCTTTTACAGCAAAAGCTTCAGGATTTTTCAGGCTGGTATTAAAATTATTGACCACAGCAACAGGCGTAGATGGAATTTTGGTTTTCCCATTTTCAGCCAACAATGTTCCATTGATATAACAAGCATCAATTTTGAATTCAGTCAAATCGCGCGTAAGGATAAAATCAGCGGGATCACCCGGTTTCAGAAGACCAACATTCAAATTATAATGCTTCACCGGATTGATACAGCAAGCCTGTAAAACATCATAGAGGTCACAACCTTTTTTGAGGGCACGAGCTGCCAATTGATTGATGTGTCCCACGATAAGATCATCGGGGTGCTTATCATCAGAGCAGAACATCATCCGATCCGGATACTGTGGCAACAAATCGATCAGGGCTTCAAAATTCTTGGCCGCACTACCCTCCCGGATGAGGATCTTCATGCCATTTTGTAATTTCTCATGGGCCTCCTCATAAGTAAAGCATTCATGATCCGTGGAGATGCCAGCAGCAATATATTTTTTAGCATCCTCTCCGCGAAGGCCCGGCGCATGGCCATCAATGGGCTTCCCATATTTTTTAGCCACCGCAATTTTTGCCAACACTTCTGGGTCTTCAAACAACACACCGGGATAATTCATCATTTCTGCGAGGTAAGGAATATCCGGATTTTGCATCAACTCTTCAATACCCTCCACTCCGATAACCGCACCAGCCGTTTCAAAGCTTGTCGCCGGTACACACGAAGGTGCACCAAAGTTGAATTTAAAAGGTGTTTGTTTCCCATTTTTAATCATATAATAAACGCCCGCTATCCCCATCACATTCGCAATTTCATGTGGATCGGAAACTGTCGCCACCGTTCCGTGTACAACTGCCATCCGTGCAAACTCCGAAGGCACCAACATGGAGCTTTCTATATGCACATGCGCATCCACAAAACCCGGTAGAATATACACGTCATTGCTTCCCGTTGTTGGTTCAACAGATTGAATTATGCCATCTTTTACGACTATCGTACCGAAATAAGTTTTCCGGTTTTCAATATCAATAACATTGCCTTGTATTTCCATGTATTTTTATTTTGGATTTCAAGATACACATATTTTTTATTTCCAGAACAAGAAACAAATTTTTTCCTATCTTCACAAAATTAAATGCATTATTACGAATGGACGTAAACACATTCCTAGACACCATACTTTTCAGCTTTGCCGGTTACGATTTTTCTTGGGGCATCCTCCTGAGAACAATTGCTATTCTAGCGATCCTGTTTCTGGTGTACCGAGTGTTGAAAAGACGGCTCTTACCTCGATTTGCCGCAAAAAAAGAGCTGGATGCAACAGAAATGGCTCGGGGGAACAGGTTTGTCAACCGAATTTTTATCCTGTTGGCCATTATCCTACTCATTTGGGGGTTACAACTGGATTATGAACTTTACCGATATTATGATTTCAACCTTTGGGTCAGCACCATTCCCAGAGTATTGTTGATTCTCCAGTTTGCGCGGGTTGCCGATTGGCTTTTATCCAAGGTTGTCATCAAGGATTATTATAAAAACTACGCCACCTCTGCCGAGGATAAGTTCTATTCCGACATCGCCATGAAGGAGTACGAAATCAGTGGAAGTCAGACGATTCAATATGTCGTTTATGTCTTTGCAATCATCTTCATCCTCCGGAGTTTCAAGCTCGACTTTGTCATCTACAGCTTCAACGAATACGATTTTAAGTTGACCAATATCTTCGCTGCCCTCCTGATTATCTTGATGGCACAAGTCATTATCTGGGTCATTACCCACCTCTTGCTCTTCCGGTATTACAAGCAAAAAGACATCAACATTGGTTCTCAATATGCCATCAACCAGCTCTTCAAGTATTTCATATACATCATTGCATTTTTTATGGCTGTCGAAAGTTTGGGTATTCAAATGACGGTCTTGTGGGGTGGTGCTGCGGCCTTGCTCGTTGGAGTGGGTTTAGCCCTTCAGCAAACTTTCAACGATCTTATTTCCGGCATTATTTTGCTTTTTGAACGCAGCATCGAAGTGGGGGATGTCGTGAATGTTTCTGGCATGATTGGTACGGTCAAACGCATCGGCTTGCGTACTTCTATTGTCGAGTCTGTAGATAATGTAACCCTGCTTGTCCCGAATTCTAAATTCATTAATGAACAGGTCATCAACTGGAGTCATTTTGATGAAAAAGTACGGTTTAAAGTTTCGGTAGGGGTTGCTTATGGCTCAGACACCCAACTTGTAAGAAAATTGTTATTAAAAGTTGCACAAGAAAATATTTATGTGTTGGAATACCCTTCTCCTTTTGTCCGTTTCGTTGATTTTGGTAGTTCCAGCCTTGACTTCGAGCTATTTTTCCACTCTCGCAACTTAATTGTTATAGAAACCATTAAAAGCGACATGCGGTTTGAGATAGATCAGCTATTCAGGGAGCATAATATTGAGATTCCATTTCCACAAAGGGATATTTGGATTAAAAGTGGAGGGCAATAAATAATTTATCAAATTCTAAGACCCATCAACAAAATTTAATAAAAAATCTTCAAAAAAAATATAATTTCTTGTTTCTATATCGTACCTTTAACAACAATTTGTTTTTAACCATATAATCCTACCGAGCAATCAAAACCCTATTTTTCATCTCAGAAGCTGCTTAAATTCAATACTTTGGACTGAAAATGCCCCTTTTTTCGCTCAGTTCGTGGCATCCAATCGGTGCCTCTCATTACAAAAATCCTCATTATGCAAAGGCATAACTCCGGTTTTTGTGCCCTGTCTGCGTGACTTGTCAGGCAGGCTAGCCTAAGCAAAAAATTGACTATTTTCATTTCCAAAAGCTGACTTTAAACAGCTCCTAAAAAAATTCAATTATGGGATTTTTAAAAAAATTATTGATGGCTTTGCTGGCAATCGCATTGCTGCTCGCCGTCGTTTCTTTTTTTCTGCCTTCCAAAACTACAATGGAGCGTTCTACAACGATCAACGCTCCTGCCGCCCAAGTTTTCGATCAAATTAATACCCTGACCAATTGGGAAAAGTGGTCACCTTGGTATGCTATGGAACCTTCTGCCAAACTGGCATACGCTGACAACGTATCTGGAAAAGATGCCTACTATACTTGGGTTGGGGATGAAATCGGCTCGGGTAAACTTACGATCACGGAAAGCAACCCCAACAAATTGATTAAAACAGCTATGGATTTTGAAGGGCAAGGCTCTGCTACCAGCGACTGGATTTTTAAAGAAAGCGACAAAGGAACGGACGTTACCTGGACTTTTGAATCGGATAATGGCATGAACCCCATGTCTAGATGGATGGGATTGCTTATCGGGAATTTCTTAGGGCCTAGCTACGAAAGCGGATTGGCCAACTTGAAAAAAGTTTGTGAATCCATGCCCGCGCCGCCACAGTTTCCGGAGGTATCAGAAGTTGAAGTAAACGGTATAAAGTATCTCACCGTTAGGGATATGGTAAAAACTACTGATGTTCAGAATTTCTACACGGATAATTTTCAGAAAATCCTATCCGTCATTGAATCCAAGAAACTAGAAGTAGCTGGCCAGCCCAGAGGATTGTTTTACAGCTGGGATCCAGAGAATAATCAAACCGATATGGCAGCGGCTATACCCATTTCTTCCATCACATTAGAGGGAGAACCTAAAGAAAAAATCGCCCTTGCAGGTAGCGATATGGCGGTATATGAAAATCTGGTTGTCCTAGATCACTATGGCCCATATGAACAAACGGAACTTGCCCATAATGCCATCGGAAAATGGATTGAAGAAAAAGGGAAGGCACACAATTGGCCTGTCGTGGAGGAATATGTTACCGATCCAGGCGAGGAACCTGATACAAAGAAATGGTTGACGAAGATTTATTATACTTATTAGGAAAATGTAACGTCGTAATGCTTACGACGTTTAATTTCAACGCCCTGTCTTTGGAGAAAAGACAGGGCGTATTTGTATGCACCAAAAGCTTAACAAATAGCATCTTAAAATAAGAACGATCCCTCATTAAGATGAGTCTAAAAATCAAAATTAAGTTCCCAGACAAAACCATTGCAAGCAGAGGCCAATTGAAAATTGACCAATAAAAAATCATGAAAATCAGTTAATCATGAAAATCATAGTCCAGACTACTTACGGATTTGTCAAAGAACTTCAAAATTTTCTTATTTTTGTAAAAACAGTTTTGAATGAATTACCTGAAATTTAATTTTAGCATAAAAAACAAGACAAAACTTCCTTTTCTCGCAGCATGCGTTATCATTTTGTTACTCGGCTCCTGTGCTCCTGACATTTCCCCTAACCTTGGGGTGAAACCTCCAGCAATGGGTGTAACCAATGAAATTGTCATCATTTGTGATCAAGACATCTGGGATGATTATGTCGGGGATTCTCTACGGTATTACTTTTCCTCAGCCTTCCCTATTCTTCCACAGCCAGAATCCGTTTTTGACCTGAAACACTATACACCAGAGGCCCTGATTGCCCAACCCATCAGAAAAGAACTGAGAACATACCTCATTCTCGCTGATCTCAGCGACAATATTTCCACTACCAGCAATTTACTTCGACAAGATCTGGGTTCGACAAAGGTGCAGGAGATGAAAGCGGGTAACCAATTGCGCTCCGTGGTTGGTAGGGATAAATGGGCCAAGGGGCAATTACTCATTTATCTTTTTGGTTTCAGCAGAGACGAACTGGTAAAAACAATCCGAGAAGCTTATCCAGCAGCCGCTAAACGGGTTAATGCTTTTGATGAAATACAAATCGACCAGACTGTTTATCAAAAAGGAGAAAACCAAAAGCTCAAGAAGGAAATCAAAGAATCAATGGGTATAGACATCAAGGTTCCGGGCGATTATGTAAAGGCGATCCAAGATGAAAACCTAATCTGGATCCGCAAGGATTATGACGATATGATTAGCAATATTATGCTGCATAAATTAAAATATTCTTCCCAAAAACAATTGTCGAAAGAAGGATTGAAAGCCATCCGAGATTCTCTGGGTAAACAGTATATTTCCACAGATTTAGAAGACACTTACATGAGAACCAACGATATTGATCTTCCCATGTTTACCAAGTCCATCAATCTCAATAATTACTATGCATTAGAAGCTCGTGGCATTTGGGACATCGAAAATGATTTTATGGGTGGCCCTTTTATCAGCTACCTCGTCCATAATCCAAACTCAAACGAATTGTTATACCTTGATGGTTTTGTCTATGCACCCGGCAAGCAAAAAAGGGATCATATGCAATACTTAGAACATATTTTTTCTAGTGTAAAATTCTAAACGGAGCAATACATACTTTGATACAAAACGAAAACATTACACAATTATCCGATATTGAATTACTCAGGTTGTATAAAGATACAACCCTGCAGGTATATACGACTGAATTTTACAACCGCTACGCTCACCTAGTTTATGGGGTTTGCCTGAAACAACTTGATAAAAAAGAAGACGCTAAAGATTGCATACCCCTGATTTTTGAAAAATTCTTCCGGACGGCCAGAAAGCAAGACATCCATGTTCCTAAAAATCTGCTGTTTGTGATTTCCAAAAATGAAGCTTATTCTTTTTGGTTAAAACGGGAGCGGAAACGCAAACAAGAAAAAAACTGGAAACATCATGAAAGCAATGCAGATCACTTTTCGAAGAACGATGGTTTCCAGCGGCTTTACCATCAAGAAAGGATCGAAGAACCTGAAGAAGTTATCAGAAAATCCATTAATTTACTTCCGGAAAAACAAAGGGAATGCATCCAGCTCTTTTACTACCATAAGATGACGTATAAGCAAATTGCAGATGAAAAAAATATGCCGATAAGCACCGTAAAAAGTAGTTTGCAAAATGCAAAACGAAATTTGAGAAATATCTTAAATGAAAAACATCCTGGGATTATGAATACAGATTAGACGACTTCTAGTGCAACCAACTACTTACTATGACCAATATTTTTACCCATAGAAAATGCTTGTCGAGGGAAGAAATGACCGCTTACCTTAAAGAAGCACTTGACGCTGAAAAAAGATACGACATCGAAGCGCATTTGCTGGACTGTCCGCTCTGCTCAGAAGCACTGGAAGGCTATTGCAAGCATCATCTCCTAGAAGTTTTAGACTTAAAAACAGAAGCCACTCAACATATGCCAACACAAGAAACGCTAATCCCAACAGTTAAAAAAACGCAACCTAAAAAACCATTGTTCAACCTAAATCGAATCGCCGCAACCTTTTTGCTTGTTTTCGGCTGTAGTGCAGGCTATCAGTATTGGAATCATCAAGCCGAAATGCAACGCCAGTACCAACTGACCGAAGATTTTCGCTATATGGAAAACACACTCCGCAGCGAGATCGAAAAGCGGGAAGGACTTTTGGGCAACGCCATTGCACAATACCAAAATAACGAATTTGAACTGGCGATAAAAAACCTCACCGAACTCCAAGAAGCCCAGGACGACAACCCAGAAATTGCATATTATCTGGGTATGGCTTACGCAAAAAACAAGCAACCTACCCATGCCACCCATTGGCTTTCCATTGCCCGTATCAATCATCCAAAGAAATATGAACAAGCCAGTTGGCAACTGGTATTAGCACACCTAGATGCAAACCAGAAAGCAGCAGCCATCTCTATTCTCCAAGATTTGGTATCGCTTGAAGAAAGTGTCTTTCACGAAGATGCTGTAGCTTTATTAAATGAGCTACAAGAATAAAAAACCTCAATTTGTACATTTGTAGGAAAATATTGCCTAAATTAGTAGATAAGAAGTGGTTAGTGGTTGGGTAATTAGTAATTAGTCTCTGTTGCGTAACTTGTCAGGCAGGCCGTAATATGTCGAAAATCAGCTTGCTACAAGCTAAGTTTACAAAGCTATAAAGGATTAGATTTAGGGATCGAAAACCAAGAAAGTACTTACCCTGCCTGTCGTGCTGACAAGCAGGCAGGTAATCACTGACAACCAATCACTCTTTCACTCGGTATACCACTAAGAAACAAATATCTATGACCACCCTCTTTTTTACGCAGATGCTTGACGCTACATTTTTTAGCAGAAGCTTAATTGTACTCATCATAAGCGCGTTCATGCCACTAACGGCCATGTCCTATTTCTGGTTTATGGTAAAGAAAAAGGAAAGCGATTACAGAAAAGCGCTTGGAGAAATGGGGTTACACACTACCAGCCGCAAAGTTCGGGACTATTACTCTCCGGCTAAATATTTATTGCCGGTAACTTTTGCTTTTCTCATCTGCTTTTTATCTGCTACTTATTTCACTTTTGTCAGTCAAACTTTCCTAGAATCCACAAGCCTAGCAGAAGGAACTCAAAAGATAAAAGATAGCTTATGGCTATCCGGTGCATGGTTTGGAGGAAGCGACAATGATGCCCTGATGTTCCAAAGCCTTGCGGTATTATCTTGGGCCTTTATGGGTGGATTTATTTGGTCAGCTCAAAATATTATCCGCAGGCTCATTGCTTATGATCTGGCTCCTAATGTCTATTACAGTGCGGGTATCCGAATCATCCTCGCCTCTGTTATTTCCCTGGTACTTAGTTTTACACTTGGGGCAGAAGGCGGAATGGAAGCCGGTATCTTGAACCTGAAAGCATCTCTGCCGGCTATCGCCTTCCTCACGGGCATGTTCCCGGAAAGGGTATTGCAATATCTCATCAAGCTTTACAAACATTTTATCAGCGGGGATACCATCAACTCTAAAGTTTTATCCCTTTACCATATTGAGGGGATCAGCATGTCCCACAAGGAAAGACTAGAAGAAATCGGTATAGATAATGCCCAAAACCTAGCAACGGCAAGCCTAACCCAGTTGCTTATAGAAACACCCTATGGCGCCCGACAATTATTGGATTGGATTGGGCAAGCCAAACTCCTATGCTATACCAAAGAGGATATCGAAAAACTCCGGAAAGTCGGTATCCGAACCGTTTTTGATTTATTGAAAGGGGGAAAATCCCGACAGGGTCTAGCCGAAATCTCAGAAGCCATAGGTATCAACACGCCACTTCTACAGGTAATCTACCAGCAAGTACTCGATGACCAAGGTATCAACAATCTTTTCCATTTCCACCAACAGATCAACAATCCTTTACAAGATGGAAAAACGGCCATACCGGATAGTGGTTCTGCTGCGGAAAACCTTCCGATAGACGAAACTCGGAGTAGAGGTTCAGCTGTGGGATAAATAATCTAATCAAAACCGTAGAGACGCTATGCATAGTCTCTACGGTTTTGTATCCATAAAAAACCACAGACTATCCCAAAGATAACCCGTGGTGCTTTTATTTATAGATATTTTCGTTCGCTTACCTTTCGAGCATTCATGCAGAAGGCTGATTTTGCCCCTCTATAACCTCCCGATACAAAATAGGCTCATCATACTCCTTCCGAAGGCTATACTTAATCACATCAAATGCCGTAATCACACCTTTCAACTCATTCCGCAGATTCACAACGGGCAAACTTTTAAACCGTTTGTCCATAAATAGCTCTGCAGCCGTACCTACCTTATCCAACGGTGTAATTTTGATAATGGTTGTGGTCATCACATCGGCAACGCTCTTTGACTCCCCATCATCAGAATCCCTTAAATTTCTCCAAAGATCATAAGATGTAATAAGTCCAACCAATTTCCCATCTTCAACAACTGGGAATTGTTGCATACGTTTTTCCAACATCATATTGGAAACATCCTTGACATTATCCCCTGGACTAACAACGATAGGATCCAGGGTCATAATTTTCCGTACTTGTTCGTTCATCATAAGATTTGGTTTTTATTTTATTAATACCTATTACCTAAATTCGTGTCTTTTGTTTTGTAATATTACATAATTTAGTATAAAAATTCTAAGAATAAGAGAAAAATCAATATAATTATATTTAATTAATATAACTATGCGAAATACAATTCTGTATAAAACATAACAATAATAACACTACGCTTTCTGGTTTAGATTATGTATGGATTACAAAAGCAATTTGAACAGGAATAATTATTGCGGTTAATTTATCGAAAAGTTTAACGGAACATTTTTTTCACTGTTTCGGTTATTATGGTATAGAAAGATAACGCCTTTCTTTTCCCTCAGAGACCGCTTGATTTATGAGACGCTATTGTAACTTCATACTATTCTTGTTTTGCACCATTATCGTCAATGGACAGTCTCCTGATGCCAGTAGCCCAAAAAATATTGTTCCCAATCCTGGATTTGAAAGCTATGCTGGTAGCCCTATCGGTTGGTTTCTCAAGGGAGATCACTTTACCAAAGTCATGAAGTATTGGGTTTCTCCTACTGGGGCTTCCCCAGATGTTTTTGGCCCTAGAGTCCGTGTCCCTAGCCATTGGGCAGAAAAGGGCTTTGGGCAACAGATTCCACATGGCGGAAAGTCAATGGCCGGCATCACGGTATATGGATGTGATGGCGGGAAACCCCATTGTAGGGAATATTTGTTAATTCATCTTTCTGAGCCTTTGGTAAAAGGTCAAAAATATTATGCAGAGTTTCAGGCCGCACACCTGCCTCGGGGCATGCGCACTAACAAACTGGCCATGTATTTCTCCAAAAAGGAATACAACATTCAAACAGATGAACTGATCAAGGCCAAACCACAGGTAGAAGCTATAAATATTGTAGAGTCCAGAGCAGGATGGGCTAAAATTAGCGGTTCTTTTACGGCTACAGAAGAGGCCGAATTTCTCATTATTGGAAATTTCACCCCAGATCAAGATTGCTCTATCAAACAAGGATACTTTCCTCCACTAGAATTTGGTTATTATTATATTGATGATGTTGTGGTAAAAAAACAGGAACCGATCCTTCATGTTCCGGTAAAAAAAGATGATTTGAGTAATATCACTATCGAGGAAGGCAAAATTGTGCCACTCAAACACATCTACTTCGAACACGATAAAAGCGAGTTGCTACCCCGATCCTTTGTTGAACTCAATAAACTGTATGATTTGCTTATCGTCAATCCTTCTATGATTATAGAAATTGTCGGCCATACCGATAATACTGGGGAAGATGGTTACAATATGCAATTGTCCATGAACAGGGCTGAAGCTGTTGTCAGTTTCCTTATCAGCAAAGGTATCCAACCCTATCGAGCTTTATTCAAGGGATATGGCAGAACCCGCCCCATTGCCTCTAACCTTACCGCCGACGGCAGGCAACAGAATAGACGAGTTGAGTTTATCATTATAAAAAAGTAATTTTACCTTTCAGAAAATCTATTCCTGAAGGTGAGGGTAGAGACGTATTGCATACGACTCGCCTAAAACCTATAAAGATTTCACCTAACCAAAAACATAATGGGAAAACTCGCGCTATACCTTAATGCCAAACAGATTGAAGCCGGATGTGATGAGGCGGGAAGGGGCTGCCTTGCTGGGCCAGTCTTTGCTGCAGCCGTAATCTTGCCAAAGCATTTTGAAAATACTTTACTGGATGACTCCAAACAGCTTTCTGAAAAAAACAGGGATGCTTTAAGAATTATTATCGAAAAAGAGGCACTTGCTTGGGCTGTTGCCAGCGTATCTCCAAAGGAAATAGATGAGATCAATATTCTCAATGCCTCATTTCTGGCCATGCATCGAGCTATAGACCAGCTCTCCACAAAGCCAACATCACTCCTGATTGATGGCAATCGTTTCAATAAGTATAAAGATATTCCACACCATTGCATCATCAAAGGGGATGGTAAATATATGGCTATTGCAGCGGCTTCCGTACTCGCCAAAACATACCGAGACAGCCACATGAAACAATTACATAAAAAGTTTCCAACTTATAACTGGGAAAGTAACAAGGGCTACCCTACGAAAGCACACAGAAATGCTATTCAGGAAGTTGGTGCTTGTGAACACCACAGGCAATCCTTCCGGTTGTTGCCACTTCCGCCGCAGGGCATCCTCTTTGAAAAATAGGAGAGCCAAGAGAGGGCTTCTTTATTTTTTTGAGAGTAGCCTAAATTATTTAGATCATTCGCTCACGCTCATTGCCAGATGTCAGACGCTACTCTGCTAAAAATTTAGCAGTCTGCAAAAAAACAAGCAAGAACGCGTCTGACATCTGTTAGCAAAGCGGTTTGATGTCGATATAGATGTTAAGTAAGTTAATAAAGGACGCTTTTAATCTTTGAAAATAGTCCATTATTTAAAATCATGCCCTTAGACTTAAGCCATTTTCATTTTCAACAAGTTCAACAGATATTCTCCGTAGCCACTTTTGATGAATTTATGACCCAATTTTTCGAGTTGTTCATCATCAATGAAGCCCATTTCCCAAGCGATCTCCTCGATACAACCAATCTTTAGCCCTTGTCTATCTTCAATCACTTCGATAAACTGACCAGCCTGCACCAATGATTTATGGGTTCCGGTATCCAGCCATGCTACGCCCCTACCCAAAACCCCAACTTGTAATTTACCCATGGAAAGATAAATTTTGTTTACGTCGGTAATTTCGTATTCTCCCCGGGCACTAGGCTTTAGATTTTTCGCGATGTCAACAACGCTATTATCATAAAAATAAAGGCCGGGAACTGCGTAATTTGATTTTGGTTCTTTAGGTTTTTCTTCAATAGAAAGCGCACGGAAGCTATCGTCAAATTCAACAACACCATAACGCTCCGGATCGGCAACTTGATAAGCAAAAACAACCCCACCATCTGGGTTAACGCTACCCTGTAACAATTCTTTCACCCCATTACCGTAAAAGATATTATCACCTAAGATAAGTGCTGCAGGATCTGAACCGATAAATTCTTCTCCGAGGACGAAGGCCTGCGCCAGTCCGTTGGGTTCATATTGTGGGATATAGGTAAAATTACAACCTATATCATGGCCATTACCGAGCAATTTTTCAAAATTAGGAAGATCATGCGGTGTTGAAATAATGGCTATATCCTTGATGCCTGCCGACATCAATGTGGAGAGTGGGTAATAAATCATGGGTTTGTCATAGACGGGCATAAGTTGCTTACTGACAGCCAATGTCAGGGGATAGAGTCTTGTACCTAAGCCTCCTGCGAGAATAATACCTTTCATGAAAAATAATTTATTTGAGATAAAACAATTATTAAAGCGACCCATACCTGTGTATCAAACAGATAAGGGACAACGGTTCATAGTTACCAATCCATTGGGATTGGGGTATAGGGTTTTGGAAAGTGGAGATATTAACTTCGGCTTTCCAAAGTAGTTTGTTATGAAACTATTCTGAATTAGCCATCTGGTCAAAAGGGCATTGTGCTTATGTGTGCAACCTGTCAGACAAGCAGGGTTAGGACTCTGCGACAGCAATACCTGTACTATTTGGCCCCTGAAAGATTCGCTTAATTCGAAGCAAAAGTTCTACGGGCTTAAAGGGTTTGGCAATAAAATCGGTAGCTCCTTTCTGAAAAGCTTCCATCAGAATTTCATCATGCTCAAGAGCCGAAATGACAATTATCGGCAATTGGGATTTCTGATCTTTTCTGATAAAGTCAATCACTTCCAATCCGGACACCTCCGGCATAAGAATGTCTACAATAACCAAATCTGGAAGTTCCGCTTTAATTTTTTCTAAAGCAATATTCCCATCTTTAGCTAGATCAACTTCAAAGCCATGCTTTTTCAATCGAAATTCTAATGCAGTTAACATTATTTCTTCGTCTTCGCAAATCAGTATTTTCATAATTCTTCTGTATCTATGCTATAGCAATATATACCATTCTATGTTATATATTAAAGTTCAAAGATATAAAGAATATTTGAATAACAAAGACCTAGTAAGACTCTAAAGATTTTTCCTTTATCATCTGCCCCCAAATTGACGCTAGGAACCGCATTTTCTAAGGAAGAAGACCTTATATATTATTAAATTACCGCATGCAATTAAGCGAATCATTTTCTCATATTCAGTTCGTCCAACTGCTTTTAACTTGTTTTCCACCCACTAACATCCCTTGTATACATTCTTTAACTCAGGCATAACCTTCTCAGTCATATCCTCTAGGATGGCAATCAATTCAGGTAGTTCTTCGAAGTTTTCCAGATCTTTAGAGATTTGTTCGACAACTCTGTTGGCAATGGTCATTTCTTCATTGCCGACAAAAGCCAGTGTCGATTTCATTTTATGGCTAACTTCTTTTAGGTTGTTCCAGTCCTTGGCCTCCATGAGGGGTCTCATTTTTTTAATTTCTGAAGGCAACTCATCCAAAAGCATTTCCAGCATGACCTTCTTCATATCCTGATCACCATCAGACATAAGGTCAAGATAATCCAAGTTGATATGCGCATAAGCATTAACATTCATTGACATGGCGACTATTTTTATTTAAATTAACGTATTTTACGATTTTTTGAAAAAGTTGTTCCGGCACAAAAGGCTTGAGGATGAAGTCATCCATTCCATACTCTTTGAATTTCTCGTCTTTAGCGATATAAGCATGGGCCGTCATGGCCAGAATGGGTAGTTTCGCGATCTTTTCCGGCATTTGTTCCCTGATGTACTTGGTAGTTTCGTAACCATCCATAATCGGCATCTGAAGATCCATCAATATAATATTAAAAGATTTCTCCTTCAATATATCAATAGCAATCTTACCATTATCCGCAATCGTAATGTCTATATTATCCCATTGTTTTTCCAAGGTTTTACGGGCTACAATCTGATTCATTTTATGATCTTCCACCAGCAGCAAGCGGATTGGCTCATCTATTGTTGAAATATCCACGCCATCCTCTTCTTCTGTAATCAATTCTCCGGCGGTTCCCAATTCAAAAATTAGATCAAAGTAAAACTTCGACCCTACGCCTAGGGTACTGGATACACCGATTTTCCCGCCCTGATTTTCGACCAGATTCTTCGCAATAGAAAGCCCCAGCCCTGTTCCCTCAAAAAGGCGATCTTTTGTCCGGATACGCGTAAACGTCTCGAAGATAGCATCCAGCTTATTTTTAGGCATACCGATACCCGAATCTTCAACGATAAATTTGATCTGTACGATGCCTTCCGTTTGATTCAGATTGATCACATTAAGCTTAACAAAACCTTTATCGGTAAACTTAACGGCATTTCCCATGAGGTTATACAGGATTTGATTGAGCCGAAGAGCATCCCCCTTGATATATTTGGGGACATTATTCTCAAAAGAAAGTTTAAAATCCAATGCTTTTTCCTGCATCTTGTACTTCATCACATTGATGAGGTTTTCCAGCAGTTCGTAGAGATCAAAAACCTTGTCTTCAAATTTTATTTTCCCTTTTTGCAGGGTCGCGATTTCCAGAATATCATTGACAATCCCCAACAAAATTTCAGAAGATTTTTTTATCGAACTGATATAACTGTACTGTTCCTTATTCAGTGTTGTTTTGATCACAAGGTTGCTCATCCCCAAAATGGCATTCATCGGTGTACGCATTTCGTGGCTGATGTTGGCAATAAATTGCTCCTTCATCTCTGCTGATTGGCGGGCAAGGTCACGTGCTTTACGCAATTCATCCGCCTGTTTCCGCTCCGTAATATCCCGGACAATGGCATTATAACCATCTTCTTTAGAATCTGAGTCTAGGCGATTTGCCGTAATCAAACAATACCGAGTTTCTCCACTAGGCCGTTCCACCTCTATTTCAAAATCCTTGATGGTTTCCCGATCTGTCAATTTATTCAGCAGGCGCTCCAATTGCTCTGGCGGACCGATAAGCTTATTGATATTGGACTCTTGTAGTTCAACCTTGTTTTTGTCAAAAAGTAATTGGGTAGCCTGATTAAAATCAATAAACTTTCCGTCGAAGGAACAAATAAAGATAGCATCTTTAGATTTGGAAAAAATATCCTGATAACGAGCCTGGCTTATACCCAGCTCTTGTTCTGAGAGTTTCCGATCTGTAATATCTTGGATGATACCGTTTAATTCACAATTTGGAGACCCCGGATTATTTATAGTACATTGAATAAAAATAAATCGCCGCTCCCCTTTATCGGTTTGAATTTCAATATCTTTCTTTATGGTATTCTTGCTAAGAATAACGGCATCCTGAATTTCTTTGAAAACATAAAGTGGGCTGTTTTCATTCTGGATGTTGCCATACCCAATTCTTTTTTCACTGGGTTCATATCCCAAAATCCGGCAAAATTCATCAGAAGCAGTGAACTCCTTTTGATCCAGCTTAAAGTTCCAACTTCCAATATGTGCTATACGCTGGGTTTCTTCTAGCCTTTTTAATACACTATTCCTTTCTATAGAAAAACGCAATGATTTCGATAATAAATCAGCATCAAAAGCCCCCTTGACAAGGAAATCCTGCGCACCGGCCTGAACGGCCCTGATCCCAAGGCTCTTATCCGAATGCCCCGTCAATACGATAACATTGTTATTGGGGAAACGCCCCAGCAGTCTTTCTAAGGTTTCAAATCCCTGACTATCCGGTAAAGATAAATCCAGCAGGATTGCAGCATAGTTATCTCTTTCTTCAAGCGCTTGCAACCCAGCAGCAAGTGTAGTACAATTAAAGACTTTACAATTTTGTAAATCAGACTCTCCCAACAAAAGTTCTACCAATCGGGCATCACCGGGATTATCTTCAATGAGTAAGACATTGTTAAAATCATCAAAATTGCTGTCTTTAAACATAGTTGTATCCTCGCTTAAAATATTAGTCGAGCCTTCCCTTGCCTGATTTGGATAATTGGATTCCAACATTCCTCTTAATTATAGATTATATAAATATACAATAAATCTGGCATACTACCTAAGTAAAAAATAGAGATCACCAATCATCATTCGGATCAATGGATATTTAAAACTTGCACTGCACTATAAACCAAATATATATACGGGAGGAAAATTATAACCAGCTGTATACCGCAAGCGGTGTAAAACCTGCCTGTTCCTGCGAACACGTAGGCAGGGGTGATTGGTTGTTGATGATTAGCCTGCCTGACGAGTCACGCAGACAGGTTC
>JAHDGC010000907.1 GCA_020627865.1 Saprospiraceae bacterium
ATTGAAATTTTATATGATAAAAAATTAACTTGATGCACATGAGAGCACCGTCCCCTAATTATTATTAAGAGCATCATCTTAAATTGCAGTATCATCTTAAATTTCAAAGTGGAAGGAAATTATAAATTCCCTTCCACATGAAACAATATTCACCTTAACTCAATGTACTCGAATCGTTGATAACCCAATCTCCCTTCACCAATCGAGTGACGTAGCAATTGTCAGCTTCTTTGATAAGCATCGCTCTCTGCTCTTCGGAAATATTCCCTTCAATCTTGATGGCCGAATTGACCTCTGTTGTAAACGTACCATCTGGATTTCTTTTAGCGACTTGAGACAATTCGGCATCCACTTCTCCAATGTTAATGTTTTTCCTTCTGGCTACATTCCGGATCGTTGCTACTTTGCACATCGAGATGCCTGCCAATACCAGTTGGGTCGGCGTCATGCCCAAGTCTGTTCCTTTTACGTTGACTGGTTCATCCCCAATAATGGTATGTTTTCCATTACTGATAATTGATTGGTATCCAGTAGGAATATTTTTGATTTTGATTTCTGTTGCCATGATATTCTTATTTAAAACGTGAATTAAAAAATTAGGCTCTTGTAAAGCATTAGGCGGATGACAAATGGTGCCGGAACTACGTTCCTTTTACTATCCCTAAACTGTTGTTGTGGGTAATTGCTGTGCTACAGGAAAATCTATTGCCACATCTGTTAGATTATGAAAAATATTGGTGATGTTGATTATTCCGGCAGCGATTACCAAATCAACAAAGTTCTCTTGGTTATACCCAGCAGCAAAAAATGCTTCCTTTAATTCATCACTGACTTTTCCGCTATTGGTAGCGATGGATTTTGAGATTCGAGCCAATACATCGTACTTGTCATTCCAACTTGCTGCTCCGTTCCTCAATTCAATAATTTGCTCGTCAGTAAAACCATTCATCTTAGCAATCGCGGTATGTGCTGATAGGCAATATCTACATCCATTTACTTCACTAATTGCCAAATCTATAACTTCTTTCTCTTTTTTCGACAAGGAAGTTTTTCCGCCGGAAAAAGTTAGATAATTAGCCAATGCGTTTTCGGAATGCGCCATTGCGGCATAAATGTTAGGAACAAAACCAATCTTTTTCTTTAAGTTATCGAAAATTTCTTGATTTTTTGATGAAGCTTCCTCTCTTGTCACGGGGTTAATCTTTTTTACCGTTGTCATGTTATTTTGATTTTATGATTAATAAATTAATTACAATACAAATATACATGGTATTAGAGGGCTTTTAATCATCCATTATTCCCGATAGCTTATCCATTTTTCCCTTAAGCTATTTTTCTTTGAAATTGGTTGGGGGATATCCCTTCTTCTTTCTTAAAAAAGCGGCTGAAGGACTGTACATCAGCAAAGCCCAAGTCGTAGCCGATTTCAGAGATGGTCTTATCGGTATAACTCAACAACCGTTTGGCTTCTAACATTTTACGATCTTGGATAAATTGTAGTGGAGATTTATTGCCCAATTTTTTAAAGAGATTGGAAAGCGTTTTGGGCGATTTGTGTAATAAGTCGGCATATTCTGCGACCGTATGTTTTTCTTTGAAATGTTGCTCAACTAAAAAATTATATGATCTAATGATGTCAACACTTTGAGGTTCCATTTTTTCATAATCCGCCTGACTTTTATACATTCTCGTGCAGAGGATAAGTATTCTTTTGAGCATCATTTGGAGCATCTCTTCTTGCAGGTTGTCATGGGAGACCATCTCTTGTTCTAACATCTTCAATACTGTGCTCAGGGTGTCAATATCTTGTTGAGTAGGATGTATAACAGGCAAACTAAATGCACCAAAAAATAAAACGCCTTTGCAACCCACTTCACTGTCATGATTAACTACACAATAGAAGGGTTTATTCCATCGCAAGAGTTTTGCCTTTTCAATATTTACGACCTCGACTTTATGAAACTCGGTTAAGAAAATAATATCATCACTGTTAAAGGTATATCCGACAGTATCTACGATAAATTGATTGTTGTCAGATTCAAACCAAAGCAGTGACAATTCTCCTGGCTTAGATTGCTTGAGCAAGTGGCAGTTAAAGGAATTGATTGTCGTTATTTCAAAGTACTCGCCTGTTTTTCCTGTATATCGCATGATTTGGTAATTATGATGTGATAAGTAATTGTCGTTGGTATTTACCTTCCTTCACCCAATGTCCCCGTCATCCAACGTATTACTACTATACCAATCCGGATTATTCCGACGAGCCTCTTCTGCAGCCCTTCTTTCCATCTCTTCCCTGATTCGTTCCGCTTTAGTTTTCTCAAAAGTATCCCGAGGCAGAAAATAGGGACGATTCTCTCTTGCTGGCTCATGCGCAAATGGATTTTCTTCCTGTTCTTCCTCTTCTATTTCTCCTTTATAAAAATATGCAGTAAAAATACCGACCAATGCCCCACAAAGGTGACTCTCCCAACTAATGCCAATCTGATTGGGCAACACTCCGGAAAAGTAACTCCCGCTATACAATACCACGATGATTAAAGCCAGTACGATTGATCTGACATTCGTCCGAAAAATTCCCATGAAACTGACAAACGAAATCATCCCGTAAACCACGCCACTGATCCCGATGTGAAAAACAGAACGGGCAAATAACCAAACGGCGAATCCCGTCAATAGATAGATCATGAAAATACTGCGGGTTGCCACCGTTCTATAAAAATAATAAATCATGGTGCCTACAAATAATGTAGGAATACTGTTGGACATCAGGTGGGAGAAGCTCCCGTGAAT
>JAHDGC010000908.1 GCA_020627865.1 Saprospiraceae bacterium
CTCATTTAGCCCTGCTAAACTCCGGTTTTTGCGCCTTGTCTGGAAACAAAATAATCTGTTCAATTTTGCGTACATTATTTATTTCCAGCTCCCTAAACTTAAGTACACTTTAAATAATTTGTGATTATTGAAAAAGTAATGTCTTTTTTGGAATTATCATTTAAAAACTTCTATCAATCCATTATTTTTTTTAACAGAAAAAATAAAACGCGAATCAAAATTATTCGTTATAATTGTAGAAAATGGCAAGACAGTATTAATATGCCTACCTGACAACCGTTTTTATTAAAGTTATAGAACAATCCAAGGGCAAAAGTGCTTTTGGCATCCACCACCACATTATACATTACATTAGACTTGTTTTAAATGACAGGTCTATTCAAAACACTATGCTATGCTTAAAGTAGGTATCAGCAAACAGGAGATTAATTGCTATGAACCAAATGTTGGCTTATTAGGATACGGGAAATATGGCAACATTGTAGAAGGACAGGAAACCCCACTTTATACCCGAGCTTTTGTCTTCCAGCAATTGGATAAAACTAAACGGTTTGCTTTTGTCAATATGGAAATCTGTTTCCCAACCATCATCCTGAAACAGGTTATTCTGGAAAAGCTGGATAAAGTTTTGCCCGGATTTTACAATGATGATAACCTCATGCTCAGTGCACAACACACCCACAGTGCGCCCGGCGGCATCACCCAATACATATTGTACAATATCCCGACACCCGGCTTTCAGAAATCTATCTTTGAAAGCTATGTCAAGAGTGTTGTAGATGCTATTGTAGATGCGCAAAGCAATCTACAATCGGCTAACATTTGTCTAAAAAAAGGAACATTCCCTGACCATCAAGAAGTTGCCTTTAACCGCTCCGTAAAACCTTATAATTCAAATCCTGAAGTAGAAAAACCTTATGCCAAGGATGAGGCCCATCTTGCCGTTGATCGGGAAATGCGGTTGCTCCATTTTGATGATGGGAATGGCAAAACTTTGGGCAGTATCAATTGGTTTGGCGTGCACACGACGAGCCTATCCAATGATGTCAATAAAATTTGTTATGACAATAAAGGTTATGCTGCTGAATATCTAGAATCAACTTTGCATGCAAAGAACCGGGATGCGGTGTGCATTTTCGCACAAGATGCAGCCGGAGATATTAGCCCGAATTTTGTTTGGGACAAAAAGAAAAAATGGACCAGGGGAAAGTTTGAATGCGATATCGAAAGTGCCAAGTATAATGGTAAGTTACAGGCGGACTTAGCACAAAAAATTCTGGATGGAGATGATGCTGTAGAGCGAATCGAGGGGGAGATTGACTACCTCACCCTATTTTTTGATATGAGTAACATCACCCTTCCCCCATCTTACACACAGGGAAAACCGGGTATGGGGACTTCCCCTGCTTGCTTCGGATTTAGTTTCTTGACTGGGACAAAAGAAGGCCCAGGAGTTGACCCTGTTGTTGGCAAAATCATTGCAGGTATTATGCGTCCTTGTAAGCTTATCGAGAGGCGGGTGCTTCGCTCTTTCCTTTCTACAGAGGAACGGAAAGCACTGGATAGAAAATATGCGGCACAAGAACCGAAGACGATTGCTATGGAGGCTGGATTAGGGCAGATTTTCTTTATCAAAAGAATTAAAAATGCATTTTTCATTCCCGGGGCTGTAGATCCTGTTATCAAGAGTTTCAAAACCCTTGATAAAAATGGCTGGTTGCAAAAAGCCCCTTGGATACCACAAGTTTTGCCCTTACAAATTGTTATTTTAGGTCAATTAGCCCTTATCGGTATTCCGGCAGAAATCACGATCATTGCTGGAAAAAGATTGCGCAACGCTATAAAAAAGACACTAAGTAAGCGTGGTGTTACCAATATTATTCTTTGCCCTTACAGCAATGCTTACTCTGGATATATTACCACACCACAAGAATATCAACACCAAGCTTACGAAGGCGGACACACTTTGTTTGGAAAATGGACATTACCTGCTTATCAAATGAAATTTGATATTGTAGCGAAAGAGTTGCTCAAAAAAGAGCAGGACAGAAATATTAACCCAAAAGGGCCTGTTATGTTTTCGGATGAAGAAATCTGGTATGGAGCATGACATACTAAACAAGTTTATAAACAAAAAAACGTGGTGTCGCAATGCTTTGCGATGTTACGTTCTTTGTTGAAAGGCAATTGCCCAAGTGCTCCTTTAAATTCTACAATATTTTTCCAATTAATTGGGGAACAAGCAAATAATAATGTCTTGAAGAATAAAGATTAAAAATTAATTTCCAAATTTAAATGGTTTAGGCCAAAAAATCCCCAAAAAGTATTATCATTGCCCCCGATAGTAAAACGACGTCACGCCCTCCACGATTTAGACTACATTTTTACTACACAATGACCAAGACCAAACATCTGCAATGAGAATACAATATTGGCTGTATTTCGTAATCATTTTATTATCCCCTCCTGACTTATCCGCTCAAAATTCCAAGAGAAACTACACCTTATTCTGGGAAATTTCCGGTAATGGACTGCCTGCTCCATCCTATATCTTTGGTTCAATGCATGTCCAAGATAAAAGGGCTTTTGAATTTCCGGATTCTCTCTTCTATAAAATGGCTGCTTGCGAAGCCTTTGCAGGAGAAATCCATTTTGACTCTGCAATGAATTTCATGTTGCGTAAGATCTTCAACAATAACAATATATTCCCAAAACACCATGAGCATAATGAAGAACAATACGCCGTAAAAAAAGCAGCATCTGTTGCTACAGAAAAAATGCCAACTTAC
>JAHDGC010000909.1 GCA_020627865.1 Saprospiraceae bacterium
GGTATATACTGTTACAATAACGGCGGATAATGGTTGTACGGCTGTCGAAACCGTAACGCTGAGCAGCGGTGCTTGTTCTGGAATGAATTGTATCCCGAATAATGGAACGGCAACTATAATGATAAGCAATTGAATTTTTTAGGCAGAAAAATAAGGAATTTATGTTCACAAAATTGTGATTAATAGGGAACTGATGCCTAAGTATAAGCATAAGGGAACATATATCTGACTGTCCTTTTCTGTAAATTTACTGGAAGATTTCTTTTTAAATAACCCGAATAAATTAAAGTCTCCAATAGCTCGAAAGATAAAAATCCCGCCAATCACTCGGGTTAATAATTTTATATGCTTTGGTTCCAATAGATTACTAACCATAAAATAATTAGAAGCCGTTATCCATGAAAATGCGAGCAACCCTATCGCGACTATAATTGTAGCAATAGTTGTTTTGAAGGCGTTACCTTTATCAAAAAAGGACTCCTTGAATTGATCTGGAATGGTGTATTCAATGGCCCAAGTTCCTCCAAAGGCCCAATACCAATGGATTAACGAAAGGGTTAAGAATATGATGATATTTATAAGGACTAAAAGATTGGCTACCATAATTATTGGTGATTGTTAAAAGGGATATACAAAAAAACTCCTTCCCGGAAATATAACTGGAAAGGAGTTTTTTATAAAAAAAATTATTATTAATAAGCTGCTAACTTTTCTAATTGTTCCTTCAACCGCTTCACCGGAAGGAAATCATCTTCCAAATTCCCCGCAAACGGAACCGGCGTATCCAAACTAGCCACCCGAACAACAGGCCCATCGAGGTATTCAAATAAATTTTCCGCAATGTAAGCTGCAATGTCTCCACCGATGCCGCCTGTCATGCAATCTTCATGCAAGACCAATGCTTTATTGGTGTTCATCACCGTTGCGGCAATCGCATCGTAATCTAGTGGTTGCAAACTTCTCAGGTCAAGGATTTCCGCATCAATACCAGTTTCTTCAACAACTTGTTTGGCCCAATGTACACCCAATCCATAAGTGATAATCGACAGCGTTTGCCCGGGGCGAACAACTTTGGCCTTTCCTATTTCAATGGTGTAAAAACCTTCGGGGACTTCCGCACTAATTTTCCGATAAAGTGCTTTGTGCTCAAAGAAAATTACTGGATTAGGATCTTCCAATGCAGCTAATAACAATCCTTTTGCATCATGAGGGGTGGAAGGATAAAGTACTTTTAAGCCCGGTGTATGCACAAACCAAGCCTCATTCGTTTGGGAATGAAACGGTCCCGCTCCAACACTACCTCCGCAAGGCATCCGCACAACCATATCTACATGTTGCCCCCAACGATAATGGAGTTTGGCCATGTTGTTGATAATCTGGTTAAAACCGCAGGTGACAAAATCACCGAACTGCATTTCAACCATAGATTTGTATTTTTTCAAACTCAAACCGATTCCGATACCGAGAACGGCACTTTCACAAAGCGGCGTATTGCGGACGCGCCCTTTGCCAAAACGCTCCATGAAACCATTCGTTATTTTGAAAACACCGCCATAGTCGGCAATGTCCTGTCCCATAAGAACGAGTTTGTTGTGGCGTTCCATCGCAACTTCAAGGCCACTAGAAATAGCGTCAATAAACCGCATTTCTTTTGCAGGTTGATCGTGCACAACGACTTCCTGTTGATGAGGCGCATACACATCGTTGAGTTCATCCGTAGGATTGGAAGTAATGGCAGGTTGCTTGAAGGCATAATCCAAACCCTTGGTAATCTCGGCTTTCACTTCCTCCCGATAATTGTTGATGATTTCATCTGTCAGGATCCCTTCTGCTTTGAGAAATGACTCATAATTTTGGATTGGATCTTTCTTGGCCCATGCTTCCATCAGCTCCTTTGGCACATACTTGGTACCCGAAGCTTCTTCGTGGCCGCGCATCCGGAAAGTTTTACATTCCAGTAGGATCGGTTCTGGTTTCTTGCGAATCTTCGTAGCCAGTTTTTTGACCGTTTGGTAAACTTCCAAAATATTATTGCCATCCACAACATAAGACTTCATCCCATAACCTTTGCCTCGGTCAGCTAGGTCTTTGCAATAATACTGCTCACTGGTTGGGGTTGATAATCCGTAGCCATTATTTTCGATAATAAAAATAACGGGGAGCTGCCAAACTGCCGCGACATTCAACGCCTCATGGAATTCCCCCTCCGAGGTGCCCCCTTCCCCGGTGAAGGCTAGGGAAACATTATTTTCTTCGCTGAGTTTATGGGCAAGGGCTACACCTGCAGCGAGAGAAAGCTGTGGCCCAAGATGGGAAATCATCCCAACAGTATTGTAATCCATTGTTCCAAAATGGAAGGAGCGATCCCGTCCTTTGGTAAAACCATCAGCCTTGCCTTGCCATTGGCAAAAAAGTCTTTCTAGCGGAACATTCCTTGTCGTAAAGACGCCCAGATTCCGGTGCATGGGAAAGATAATTTCTTCGTCCTGAAGGGCAGACGTTGCACCAACAGAGATAGCTTCTTGTCCGATACCCGAAAACCACTTGCTGATTTTCCCTTGACGGAGCAGGATAAGCATTTTCTCCTCTATCATCCGGGGTTTTACCATCCGGAAATAGAGATTTTTCATTTCTTCGGTTGTAAGTTTGCCTTTATCGTAGCTGATCGCAATTTCAGTGGTTGTTGGCATTTTTCTTTGTATTAGGTTGTTATAAGTTGTGTGTTATGCTTAGTAATGAGTCACAAATAAATTGATCAATTCTACTCGTTCTTATGCTCCCTAA
>JAHDGC010000910.1 GCA_020627865.1 Saprospiraceae bacterium
TAAGTCAGCGTCTTGTAGATACTTTTTTGAAGGTTTTTGAAAAATTGTAGCCAAGGAACGATGAATAATTTTCTTTTTGGAAAAATTTGGCTATTACGAAACGATCGGAGGTGGTTGTGGTGCAGGAGATGGTTTTCATGGCCACTCCGGTATCCATCAGCATATGACCAATACCAAAATTACTGATCCAGAAGAATTAGAAAGACGTTACCCTGTTCGTTTATTAGCGTTTGCTTTACGCAAAAACTCTGGTGGCAAGGGGAAATGGAATGGTGGAGATGGCCTTATCCGCACTTTTGAATTTTTGGAAAAAATGGAGATCACTTTAATTAGCCAACATCGGAAAGAAACTCCTTATGGAATGCATGGTGGCAGCCCTGGCAAGAAGGGAGTGCAACTGCTTACTAGAGGAAATGGCGAGGTTGAAACGCTTGAAGGGATTGATCGTAAAACGGTTTTTGCTGGTGATGTGTTGCGGGTCGAAACGCCGGGCGGTGGTGGGTTTGGGGAACCCCAATTATTCTGATAACCAATACTTTAATAACTAATAAAAATGGCAAAAAAAATCTCCCTCAAACAAGGCATCCTCAGCGTCCTTTTCTGGTCGATCATTTCCGCAGCTTTTATTGGTCCCGGAACCGTAACTACTGCCGCAAAAGCAGGAGCCGGATTTGGCTACAAATTGTTATGGGCTTTGCTTTTTTCTACCATCGGAACGATTATCTTGCAAGAAGCCGCTGCCCGAATAACTATCGCCTCCGGAAAATCCTTGGGAGAAATCATCGCCGAAAAATATCGAGCGCGAGGCCGTTGGGTGAAGCTGTTACTTTTCTTAGCGGTAGCATTTGGATGTGCAGCTTACCAAGCCGGTAATATGCTCGGTGCTATTTCAGGAGTCAAGTTGTTAGGTGATGTGCCTGTGAAAATGCTAACCCTTATCCTAGGAGTAATTTGTGCAGGATTATTGTGGTTAGGTAACTTTAAAACTATCGCTCACTTTCTCGGAATGGTCGTTGCATTTATGGGAATGGCCTTTATCTATGTTGCAGGTTTTTCAGATTTTTCAACCCTTCATTTTACGGATGCAATATTGCCAAGCTTGCCGGAAGGAAGCACCCTGTTGGCTATTGGCTTGGTCGGAACAACCATCGTGCCATACAATCTCTTTTTGGCTTCGGGTATCAGCAAGGGGCAAGCTATTGGGGAGATGCGTTTGGGCTTATGCCTTGCTGTACTAATTGGTGGCATCATCTCTATGGCCATTCTTTTTACGGGAACACAGATCTCAGGAGATTTTAGTTTTGAAGCACTTGCATCTGCTGTCGGGAGCAAAACTGGGCAATGGGGAGCGATGCTTTTTAGTTTGGGCTTGTTTGCTGCTGGGATGAGTTCTTCAATTACCTCTCCGTTGGCTGCTGCCGTCACTGCACGTTCCATGTTTGCGAAAGATGGTGCGGATTGGGGCGTGCAATCCCGCAACTTCCGCCTCGTTTGGGGTGTGATTTTACTTATTGGCTTGCTCTTCGGAGTTTCGGGGATCAAACCGGTTCCAGCCATCATCATGGCGCAGGCACTCAATGGGGCATTGCTTCCCATAGTCGCTGGTTTCCTCTTTTTGATCGTGAATGATAGAACGGTATTGCCAGATGCTTATCGGAATAAAGCCATTGCGAATGTGTTTATGCTATTGGTCGTAACACTGAGTAGTTTTCTAGGGATCAATAATATTTTGAAAGCAGTGGCAAAGGCGGGTGGGTTTGTGCTTGAGCCGACGCTGTTTTGGGGGATTTCGGCCGTGGGGGCTATGGGCATTAGTTTGGGCTTGGTTTATGGGGCATTTTTTGGAAATAAGAGATGATTTCTAGGACAAGTTAACAGGCTTATTTTTCAAACTAGTCGTTAGCTTTGCTTTCAAAGCCATAGGTGTAGCATTTTAAGATAGATAAGACGGCGGACTCGCCAAAAAAGTACTTCGGCTATATTGATATTAGGTGAATGGTGAGAGCGAGAGAAATAAAATATCTACTATTGAGAAGGTTCTCAAACTCCCTCAAACATCCCCAAAAAATCATGCTTCCGCGCCTCCGCAATCGGCAACTCCGACCCGTCTGACAAAATCACCGTCGGGCTTTTGTGCCGATTATAGCGATACACGTGCTTAAGGTTAATCAAGTGCGAGCGGTTGATCCGGAAAAAATTGACTTCCCTCAGCACATCATCAAAAATCTTTAAAGTTTTGGACACCAGAATCTTCTTCCCCTCTTCCAGAAAAAACATCGTATAATTTCCCTGTGCCTCACACCGGATAATCGTTTCTGGTTTGATAAAAACTAAGCCATCTTTTATGGGGAGCGCCAGCTTGTGAAAACTGTAAGTCAGGCTTTCTTTTACATCTTTTGAGGCCATATAGATCTGGTTACAGTGATTTTTCCGAGCGAATTTCTGTAAGGCTTCTTTCAACTCCGCTTTCTTCAATGGTTTTAGTAAAAAATCTAGAGCAGACATCCGGAAGGCTTTTGCCGCATGTTGACTAGAAGCTGCAGTGAAAATAACCTCAAAATCTGGTTCCGGAAAATATTCCAATAGCTGAAACCCACTTTTCTTAGGCATTTCAAGATCAAGAAATATAAGATCAGGCTTTAATTTAGGGATCAGGCTTTTTGCCTGAGGTATAGAGGTGGCAATTGCTGTGACTTCGATATTTTTATCAATCTCATGAAGCATGGCCTTTAAATCAGCAATGGCTTTTTTATTCCCATTAACAATAATCGTATTAACTTTCA
>JAHDGC010000911.1 GCA_020627865.1 Saprospiraceae bacterium
TGATCCAGCTAAGGTGGTTGGGTATGAATTACCAGGAGAGAAATCTGCGGTCAAAATGCTTGATCCTGAGAATATGGAGGAGTTGATTCGGTTGTTACATGAGGAAGCGAAAGTTATTTAGACATCATATAAGGTCGTAATGCATTACGATCCTACAACAATTATTATTATAAAAAACATAATATCCATTCACATGGTTTTAGTATATGCAGAAAGCCCGAAGGGCAAATTTAAAAAAGCTGCTTTAGAGGCAGTAACTTATGGTAAAAAAACCGCCGAAGTTCTAGGTGTAGAATGTGCGGCATTGGTATTAGGAGATGCTGAAAATCCGGGACAACTCGGTCAGTATGGCGCTTCCAAAGTACTACAGGTTTCGCATGAAAATCTTAGCAACTTTGATAGCCAAGTTTATACGGCTACGATAGCGGGTGTTGCTACACAAATGGGCGCAACCGTTGTTGTCATCTCTCATAGTTCTACCGGAAAATCTTTGTTGGGCAGATTGGCTGTAAAGCTAGATGCAGGTTCTGTAGCCGGTGTAAATACTTTGCCAACCAACGATGGTGCTTTCCGGGTAAAAAAAGGTGTTTTCTCTGGGAAGGCTACCGCAGCCTACGAGATTTCTACTCCGGTAAAAGTAATTTCCTTGATGGGGAATTCTATTCCACCGGAAGCTGCTGGTGCGGCGGCAACTGTTGAGGCCGTTAGTGTTGATGTCCCGGCAAGCCGCTTGACCATCAAAGAAGCCAAAACCGTTGAAGGAACCGTTCCGCTCCCAGAAGCAGAATTGGTCGTTTCTGCGGGCAGGGGGATGAAAGGCCCAGAAAACTGGGGTATCATTGAGGAATTAGCCACCGCAATGGGAGCTACAACAGCCTGTTCCAGACCTGTAGCCGATATGGATTGGCGCCCACATCATGAGCATGTTGGTCAAACCGGTGTTGCGATTCGGCCTAACCTATATATCGCTGCCGGTATTTCGGGTGCCATTCAGCACTTGGCAGGTGTAAACAGCTCTAAAGTGATTGTTGTTATCAATAAAGATCCGGAAGCACCGTTCTTCAAGGCCGCAGATTATGGTATATGTGCAGACTTATTCGATGTTGTTCCTAAAATAACTGAAGCTTATAAGAAATTTAAAGCTGCTCAATAGAAAAAAATTGCCATATTTTGACGATAATTGCAATTCATTAAAGAATTACGCCATAAGAAGCTTATTTTTGTTTATAGTAGACAATTTATATTACTTTTTTCTTGTTTTATAGCAGAAGCTGTTTAAATTTAACACTTCGGGCTGAAAATGCCCATTTTCCGCTTATGCGTCGTTGCGAAAATCCTCATTATGCTATGGCATAACCTGCCTTCCAAGGAACGCAGGCAGGCTCCGGTTTTCGCGTCTAGCCTAAGCAAAAAGTTGACTATTTTCATCTCCTAAAGCTAATTTTAAACAGCTTCTCAGGATTAAGTTGCAAATTGGAGATCAATGTTGTTTATAAATTATGGAACAGATTAAAAATGGTCAAATATTTGTATTGAACTAAACAATAGTTTCTACCTTAAAACTCATATAGTCCTATTAAGGTGCTTAATTCTAACACTCTATGTAATTGATATGAAAAAAATACCTCTGGATATTGTTGCTCTTTCTCACAGTGTTACGCAGTCGCACAATTATGCGGTGGTATTAGGTGAGCAAGATGGATCCAGGCGTCTTCCAATTGTTATCGGTGGCTTTGAGGCTCAAGCAATAGCTGTAGCAATGGAAAGAATGACTCCGAACAGGCCACTGACACATGATTTATTTAAAAACTCTTTGGAGACTTTTGAAATAGAACTCAAGGAAGTGATTATCAATAATTTGCTGGATGGTATCTTCTATGCGAAATTGGTTTGCTTGAAAGGTGGGGAAGTCGTGGAAATTGATTCTCGGACTTCTGATGCGCTGGCCATGGCGGTACGGTTTAAATGTCCGATTTATACTTATGAATTTATCTTGGAATCCGCCGGGGTAATTTTGGAAGAAACGGAGGGCGAACAAACCGTCAAGAAGACCAAGGCGCCTAGAAAAGCAACCAAGGCAAAGAATGCACTTTCGACCTATTCGGATCAGGATCTGTCCAAGATGCTCGACGATGTTTTAAAAGAAGAAGATTATGAACGTGCCGCCGAGATCAGGGATGAAATGAAGCGACGCGATTCTAAAAAGAAATAATCAAAATAGTTTTGATAAGAAAAGACTGGCTTAGTAGGTCAGTCTTTTTGCGTTCGGGGAAGATGTGTAAAGAAATTGCTTGAATACGACATATTCATAGCATTGGCGTATAGGAACTAGTGTTGTTCAATAAAAGTATCACCAAAATTCATGAAATATCCAACCCTATATCAAGCATTTAGAAATCATGTAAACCTACCGACTGAGGCATATCTTGATCTAGAAGATAGGTTAATCCATAAAACACTGGATAAAAAAGAATTCCTCATCAATGAAGGACAGGTAATCAGGTACTTGCCTTTCATCAATAAAGGTTTAATGGTAAATTATAGGTTGGATGAGGAAGGGGAAAGGCATGTTATTCAAATTCGGTGGACTGGATTATGGTTAGGCGACCTGTACAGTTTCTTTTCTGGTGCACCGACAAGATTTAATATTTGTGCTTATCAGCCTACCGAATTATTGATGATAAATCACGAAACATTTGATTTCATCACCGAGGAACATCCCGTTTACACTCCGCCATCGATTCGGGGATCGAGTGGGCCGTGAACACGAGGCGGGCGCCCTC
>JAHDGC010000046.1 GCA_020627865.1 Saprospiraceae bacterium
GGATTTTTGAGCTTGCCTGATACAGCGTGCAACGCAAGCAGGGTACGTAGTACCGGCACCATTAAATATTTTGGTTTTATAAGAAAACCCTAATTAGAGGGTTGGGAAGGTGGTATTGCGGGCGGGTTTATTTTTTCCTTTACAATTGCCGTGCCGAACTGAAGGGGTTTTGTAGTTTTTGGTATTCTTTTGTGGGGTTATCGGTGTTCGGAAGTGCGTTAACGGGCTTCCGAAGTGCATTAATGGTGTTCGGAAGTGCGTTAACGGGTGTTCGAGCTGCGTTGTTAGGGCCTGTAAGTACATTCGTTGGTGTTTTTAGTGCGCTGTCGGGTATTTTTGTTGCGTTATTGGGGCGTGTAGGTGCGTTAACGGGTGTTTGGGGCTAGCTTATTGGGTTGCGGAGCTGCTTTCATGCATGTTTTGGGTGCGGTGGGCAGCAATGAGGAAAATGCAAGTTTTCAAGAAAAGTAGTAACTTGAGAAAAAATATTATAAAATGACAGTTGTTTTAGATGAAAAATTAATTGAGGCCATATTGAAATCTCCAAGTGCAACAGTTTGGATTGATAGGATTCAGTCCATTTTAGAAGCAGAAAAAGAAAAGAGGCTGGCATTTTATAATCAAGTGACGGAACAGGAGAAGGCGGAGTTTATCAATGGTGAAATCATAGTGCATTCTCCAGTGAAAAAGGAACATAATGAAATTAGTATAAATCTGGTAAAGATCATCGGCACCTATGTGCTAGAAAAAGAACTCGGGTTTGTAGGAATGGAAAAAATACTCATCCAATGTACCCGCAATGATTATGAGCCGGACTTGTGTTTTTTTAATAAAAGTAAGTCGGATAGCTTTAAGAAAGATCAGTCCTTATTTCCAATACCGGATTTAATCATAGAGATTTTGTCAAGTGGAACAGAAAAGCGGGAAAGAGGCATAAAGTATGAAGATTATCAAAATCATGGTGTAAAAGAATATTGGATAATAGATCCAAATAAGAAAACAGTAGAACAATATTTGCTCAATGATAATGACGTATATGAACTGAACGTCAAAATCAATTCAGGGAATATTGACGTAAGAGAAATAGAAGGATTATCCATACCGGTAGCAGCGATATTCGATGGGAAAAAAGCTCATCAATTTGTCAAGAAAATTTATCTTGGTTTTGAATAAAAAAACATTGTAGAGACACGATGCATCGTGTCTCTACAATGTTTTTCGGCACACCGATTTTTACGGGCAATAATCATCCGGATTCCCAATCCCCAAATTGGCACAATCCCCCGTTTGTATAAACTGAATCGTAGTCCCATTATCCTCACCCGCAGGTGTTTCCTTATAGATGCCTACAAGGTGTGGCGGCAAGGTAAACTCGATCCGATAATCCGTTCCGGGCGGCAGGCCAGTAAAAATATAGTTGCCAGCAAGATCGGTATAGGCCGTTGCCACTAAATTGTTATCCCCATCATACAAGGTGACCATGATACCTTCCATCCCAATCGTATCTGCCGCGTTCATGCTGCCATCAAAGTTGCTGTCGTTGAAGACCGTTCCGGCGATGTCGGTGCTGGTCATTTCGGTGCAGATTTGCCCGGTTTCCGTTCCTATAAATATGGTCGCAATCGCCACATCGCAAACGGTATTATCTTCCGTAAGGCAAATCTCGTATTCCACCTCATAGGTACCCGGTATACTGTTGGGAGGAATGGTTATGATCCCCTCGGTGTCAATGCTTACCCCAGTTAAACCATCATCATCCGTAATCCTGATGTTGTCATCAATCAAGGGATCTGTTGCGGGGTCGTAATCGGCAATATCTGGGCCGGAGCCATTGTCGAGGAAAACGCTGGTTGTGGTGCCGCCTGTTGTTTCGTCTATGGGTGTGCCTGTGAAATCATCATCTATAGCATCAATGATCAATGGGCATACTTTTGTGGTAGAATCCGTGACGGCAGGAACCTCTCCTGTAGTGTAAGGTGCGGCGATTACGGTTCCATCATCATTCGTTGGTGGCGGAGAGCCGATACCGAATTCGCCACCATCTCCGGCATCCGCAAGGGGGTGCCCGTAAGCTTCATTGGCATCGGAGCAATCGTCATTGTCACTATCTAAATCCATGTGATCATCAAATCCGTCATTGTCCGTATCCCTTCCATGGCAATACGTCATGTTTGAAATAAAGATACCCCGCTTCTCTCCTGCAATGGGTTGCGTTCCCGTTACGCCATAAGTAAAACCGAAAGAAGAAATCTCATTATACGTAGCGACTATCCAGTGGTCTTGGTTGTCCGGAGAAACTTCTGGTTCATCTACCCAATCTGTAGGGGAGCCTATAAGATTCTTTCTTATACCATAATTAGTATAGCCCGAAATACCGCCGCCATTTTCATATCCCTGCAAAGCAAGGGAACTCCCTATAGTCGAATAGGGTAGACCCGAAACGCCAATGAGTTCTGAAAAATCTTGGCCAAATTCCGAATCAATAGCATCGTAAATGATTTTCAACTGGGTAATCTGAATAGGTGTTATGGTGCCACTCTCCACGAATTCTATGGATACTTCAAACGAATCATCCATACTGGGATTATAATTATTCAAGGAAAACATAGCGTTTGACGGATTATAAGAAGCACTGGAGGTAATGTTATTAATAGTCATGAGTAAATCAACCGAAACATCGGATGCGATCAGGACATTAGAAACGCGTATGACATCACCATTGGAAAGATTCGTTGGGCTGGTTATATTGATATTGCCATTGAGTGTTGTGGGCTGCCCATTTATAACAATTCCGCTACATTCAAGTTCGATGGCATCAAGAATCCCGTCGTTGTCATCATCTAAATCTTCGGAGTTGCAAATCCCGTCTGCATCAAAATCATCGCCTGCTGCTGTTCCGCCGATCTCACCACGACAAGGTATCTCTACAACGATCACGGCAATGGCCATATCGCAAACGCTATTATCTTGCGTGAGGCAAATTTCATACTGTACATAATAAGTTCCTATGGGTGTTGTGGGCGGCACATTTATAGTGCCATCGGTATTAATCGTAACTCCAGCTAATCCACCATCATAGGTAATGTTGATGTTATCATCAATCAGAGCATCCGTAACTGGGGTGCCGTCGGTATGATCTGGGCCAGCACCGTTGTTGAGGAATACGCTGTTTGTTGTACCTCCATATTCTCCGTCAATTGGATCATTGGTAAAGTCATCAAACATGGCGGTGATACTCAGGCAAGCGGCGAGATCCGTATCGTCTAAAACAGCGGCAACTTCTCCCGTATTATAAGGTGCCGCTACAACAGTACCGTCTATATCTACAGCGGGCGGAGAACCTATACCATACTCACCACCATCTCCACCATCTATAAGCCCATTTTGGTAAGCCTCGTTGACATCGAAGCAGCCGTCTTCATCGCTATCTAAATCCAGATGATCTGGAAAGCCATCATTGTCCGTATCCCTACCGTGACAATAAGTCATGTTTGAAATAAACATACCCCTAGTAAGGGAAACGGCTGGATTGGTTCCAGTTACGCCATAAGTAAAGCCGAAAGAAGATATATTGTTATAAGTAGCCGTTATCCAGTAGCTTTGATCGTCAGGGGAAATATTGGATTCATCTGTCCAATCTGTAGGGGAGCCAGCAAGATTTTGTCTGATACCATAATCAATATAGCCTGAAATACCACCCCCATTTTCGTACCCCTGTAGGATAATTGAATTCCCCACGACTGCATAGGGGGTTCCTGAAACACCGATGAGTTCGGAGAAATCCTGACCAGCTTCTGAATCAATATCATCATAAACTATTCTTACTTGGGTAAGCTGGACGGGGTTTAAAGTGCCGCTTTCTACAAAATCTATCGTTACCTCAAATAAATCATCTATGCTTGCATTATAAGAATTCAGGGAAAACATGGCATTGGTTGGGTTGTAGGAAGCACTGGATGTAATATTGCCAATAGTCATGATTAAATCAACAGGAATATTGGACGCAATCAACACGTTAGAAACCCGTATCACGTCGCCGTTCGATAGATTTGTTGGGATGGTTATGGTGCTGCCATTCAGTGTCGTGGGTTGGCCATTAATAACAGCAGCACTACAGGCAAGCTCAATAGCATCTAGAATCCCATCATTATCATCGTCTAAATCTTCGGAATTACAGATGCCATCCCCGTCAAAATCATCACCTGCATTTATGCCTCCTATATCACCACGACAAGGTATATTCACGACGATAACGGCAAGATTCATATCACAAACTCCATTATCCTCGGTGAGGCAGATTTCATATTGTACATAATAAGTGCCTATAGGAGTTCCGGGCGGGACATTGATGGTGCCATCGGTGTTGATGCTTACGCCAGTCAATCCACCATCATCCGCAATACTGATATTGTCATCAATCAGCGCATTCGTTGCAGGAATGCCATCTGCAAGGTCTGGGCCAGAGCCGTTGTTGAGGAAAACACTACCTGTCGTTCCGCCGAGATCTCCATCTATTGGTGTATCGGAGAAGTTGTCAAAAAAGGCATCGATCGTAAGGCAAGCGGAAATATCGTCTGGGTTGATAACAACGTCTACAGCACCCGTATTATAGCTGGCGGCCAGCACGGTACCATTATCACTTACAGGGGGAATTGCACCTGTGCCGTAGGCGCCACCATCTCCACCGTCTGCATTCGAGTCATCGTAAGCTTCGTTAGCATCCGAGCAACCGTCATCATCACTATCTAAATCTAAGTGATCGGGATAGCCGTCACTATCCGTATGGCGCTGGCCACAGTAGGTCGTGTTTGAAATAAACAACCCCCTTTTTAAGAAAACAGCAGGATTCGTTCCCGTTACACCATAAGTAAAGCTGAAAGAAGAGGTATTATGATAAGTGGCCGTAACCCAGTGGTCTTGATTGTCCGGAGAAACGCCGGGTTCATCCATCCAATCTGTGGGCGATCCGGCAAGGTTCTGCATTAAACCATAATGGGTGTGCCCTGGAATACCGCCCCCATTTTCGTAGCCTTGTAAAGTGAGCGCGTTCCCTACCGTTAAATCTGGTGTGCCCGAAATACCAATGATCTCCGTAAAATCCTCGCCGATTTCTGAATCAATAGCATCGTATATGATTCTCAACAAGGGGACTTGGATCGGTAAAATCGTCCCACTCAATACAAAATCCATAGTGACTTCAAATGAATCATCAATGCTGGCATTATACTCATTCAGGGAGAACATCGCATTGGTTGGGTTATAGGAAGCACTAGATGTGATATTATCGACGGTCATAATTAAATCGACAGAAATACCGGATGCTATCAGGATATTAGACACTCGGATGATGTCTCCATTGGCAAGATCGGTCGGGCTGGTTATTGACCTAATGCCATTCAATACCGTAGGTTGTCCATTAATAACAATTCCGCTACAATTAAATTCAAATACATCGAAAATTCCATCATTGTCATCATCTAGGTCATCAACATTACAAAAGCCATCCCCATCGAAATCATCGTCAGCTGTTGTGCCTCCTACGAGGCCATGACAAGGCAGATTTACAACTATAGTCGCAATGGTCATGTCACAAACCGTATTGTCAGCCGCAAGGCAAATTTGATAGAACAGATTATAAGTACCTGCCGGAGTTCCGGGTGGAACATTTATGGTACCATCGGTATTGATCGTTGCACCTATTAATCCGTCATTATTGGTAATGCTGATATTGTCATCCACTAGGGCATCCGTCAATGGGGTGCCATCTGAATGATCTGGTCCGGAGCCGTTATTTTGGAAAACGCTGGCTGTTGTTCCCCCAAATGCACCATCTATCGGAGTCGAGGAGAAATCATCATATAATGCAGTAATGCCTGGCGAGGTATTTTCAAAGCTATATATTGCTGTGTTGGTAGTATGTTTGTATTGGGTAAACAGGGCATTGGGTACTGTTGTTGTTGTTAACAGGACTAAAAAAGTAAGGTTACTTAAGTTTAATAAGTGTTCTTTTAGGCCAAATATTTTATTCAGCCTAAGGATGCTTTTAGAGTTTTTCATTATGAAAACATAATCACTGTGGGGGGGTAAGTAGTTCTATTGAAATAGTAATGCTTTCGGCTTTTGCCCAAACATGTCATGCCCAGTTCATAGTTCATTGTGATATAGTAAGTAGTGGTGGTGATAAAATAATGTTCCAAATAGATAAATAAAAATCAAAAAGCATGCAAGCTTTCTAAATTTTGGAATAGTTAAGACCTTTTTTATAAAAGAATATGTTAATATTTGATGTTTTTAGTGGAATTATCCTTAAAGAAAAAATATCCGCTCAAAAATGTAGTGTTTTTGTTAGAAAAAAATTTAATGATGTGTTTTTGCTGTGTTTCGTATCATGTATAAAAAATGTGTATTTTTGTATCAAAATCTATCTCAATGGAAAAAATTGCACCTTATCAGGCAAAAAATAAAATAAGAATCGTTACAGCAGCTTCTCTCTTTGATGGGCATGATGCTGCCATTAATATTATGCGGCGAATTATGCAGAGCACTGGGGCAGAAGTCATCCACCTCGGGCATAATCGCTCCGCACAGGAAATCGTCAACACGGCTATTCAAGAAGATGCGCAAGGTATCGCCATCACTTCCTATCAGGGCGGCCACAACGAATACTTCAAGTATATGTATGATCTTCTGAAAGAAAACGGGCGGGGTGAGATTAAAATCTTCGGCGGTGGCGGTGGTACGATCCTTCCGTCAGAAATAGAAGATTTACACAACTACGGTATTGCTCGGATCTATTCTCCCGATGATGGTCGCAGAATGGGATTACAAGGGATGATTAATGATGTCTTGGAGCAATGTGATTTCCCGGTTGGCGTGAATCTGAATGGAGAACTTAAGAATTTTGGTATCAAAAATCCTGCATCGGTTGCGCGGATGATTTCCGCGGTGGAGAATTTTCCCGAAGAGAATAAGGCTTGGTTGGATAAGATTCGGAAGGATATTGCTCAAAAAAATATCCCTGTTCTGGGTGTGACGGGAACAGGTGGTGCCGGAAAGTCTAGCCTTGTGGATGAACTGGTGCGTCGGTTTATTCTTGATTTTGAGGATAAGTCCATTGCGATCATTTCTGTTGATCCATCAAAAAGGAAAACCGGAGGTGCGTTGTTGGGGGATCGTATCCGGATGAATGCCATCAATCGGGAGCGGGTTTACATGCGTTCCTTGGCCACTCGCCAGTCAAATCTTGCCCTTTCCAAACATGTGCAAGCCGCAGTAGATATTTTGAAAGCAGCCCATTTCGATTTTATTATTTTGGAAACATCCGGTATTGGCCAATCCGATACGGAAATCGTAGATCATTCTGATGTATCCCTTTATGTGATGACGCCAGAATATGGTGCGGCTACCCAATTGGAAAAAATTGACATGCTGGATTTTGCGGATATGATTGCCATCAATAAGTTTGATAAACGAGGAGCGTTGGATGCCTTGCGTGATGTGAAAAAACAATACCTGCGCAATCACCAATTGTGGGAAGTGCCGATGGAGGATATGCCCGTTTACGGAACCATCGCCTCGCAGTTTAACGATCCGGGCATGAATACGCTTTATAAAAACTTGATTCAAAAAGTAGCCGAAAAAACTGAGGCCGATTTGAAATCTTCTTATGGGGAAGCCGGTGGCGAAAGTGAAAAAATCTACATCATTCCTCCAAACCGTACACGCTATCTTTCTGAAATTTCCGAAGGCATCCGACAGTATGATCGTTGGGTAGAGCAGCAAAGTGAATTGGCTCGGAAACTTTTTGGCTTGAAAACGGCAATAGCGACGATTGAAAAGCAAGAAGGTTTAGACCAAAAAGAAATCGTTCTCAATGGTTTGCAAAAAACATACGAGGAAACGGAAATGGATATTGATGGAAGATGCAAAAGATTGCTCGATAATTGGGCAGATAAAAAGGCGGCTTATGCTGCGGATGAGTTTGTGTATAAAGTGAGAACGAGAGAAATCCGTGTACCTACTTTTACAAAATCCTTGTCGCAATCCAGAATTCCAAGGGTGGTTTTGCCGAAGTATAACGATTGGGGTGATATACTGAAATGGTCTTTGCAAGAAAATGTGCCGGGAGAATTTCCGTATACCGCCGGTGTGTTCCCTTTCAAAAGAAAAGGCGAAGACCCGACGCGGATGTTTGCCGGAGAAGGTGGCCCAGAACGGACAAACCGCCGCTTCCATTACCTCTCTTCGGATATGCCTGCTAACAGATTGTCTACGGCTTTTGATTCCGTTACCCTTTATGGGGAAGATCCGGATTATCGCCCGGATATTTATGGTAAAATTGGTAACTCTGGGGTGAGTATTTGTTGCCTAGATGATGCGAAGAAATTGTATTCCGGTTTTGATTTGTGTAACCCGACGACTTCGGTGTCGATGACGATCAATGGGCCGGCGGCTACCATTTGTGCCTTCTTCATGAATGCAGCTATTGACCAACAATGCGAAATTTACATCAAAGAAAATGGCCTCGAACATTTGGTGGAAACCAAGCTTAAGGAAATATATGATGATAAAGGCTTACCCCGCCCTTCTTATAAAGGAGAAATTCCGGAAGGGAATAACGGACTCGGGCTTTTATTGTTAGGGATTACGGGCGATCAAGTGCTGGACGCGCCCGTTTACGAAGAACTGAAAGCTAAGGCATTGGGTTCCGTTCGGGGAACAGTGCAGGCCGATATTTTGAAAGAAGATCAAGCACAAAATACTTGCATCTTTTCTACGGAGTTTTCCCTGAAATTAATGGGCGATGTGCAGGAATATTTTATACAAAATAAGGTACGGAATTTTTACTCCGTTTCCATTTCTGGTTATCACATTGCGGAGGCTGGGGCAAACCCGATTACGCAGTTGGCCTTTACCTTGGCGAATGGAATGACTTTCGTCGAATACTATCTTTCCAGAGGAATGAACATTGATGATTTTGCGCCGAATTTATCTTTCTTTTTTTCCAATGGTATTGATCCGGAGTATGCTGTTATCGGAAGGGTAGCGCGTCGCATTTGGTCTAAAACCATGCGGGAGAAATATAAGGCGAATGCCCGCTCTCAAAAGTTGAAATATCATATCCAAACTTCGGGTCGTTCCTTGCATGCGCAGGAAATTTCCTTTAATGATATCCGGACAACATTGCAAGCGTTGTATGCCATTTACGATAATTGTAACTCACTGCACACGAATGCTTATGACGAGGCGATTACCACACCGACGGAAGAAAGTGTGCGTCGGGCGGTGGCCATTCAGATGATTATTAATCATGAATTGGGCTTGGCCAAAAATGAGAATACCCTGCAAGGTTCCTTCATCATTGAAGAATTAACGGACTTGGTGGAAGAAGCTGTCCTTGCAGAATTTGACCGGATTACCGAAAGGGGTGGGGTGCTCGGCGCTATGGAAACGATGTACCAACGCAGCAAAATTCAGGATGAAAGTTTGTATTATGAAACCTTGAAACATACGGGAGAATATCCCATCATCGGAGTGAATACCTTTTTGTCGAAAGATGGCTCCCCGACGGTTTTACCGAAGGAGGTCATCCGCGCAACGGAGGAGGAAAAGGAGGATCAAATTCGCACGAAGGAAGATTTGCAGAAAACAAATGCTGCGGTTTCCAAAGCCAGTTTGAAAGCCTTACAGCAAGCAGCCATTTCTAATGAAAATATTTTTGCGTATTTGATGGAAACGGGTAAATATTGTTCGTTGGGGGAGGTGACGAATGCGTTATATGAGGTGGGTGGGCAATATCGGAGGAATATGTAAATATGTAAGTATGTAGAATGTGGTGGTTCGTGGTGGTAAAAAAAAAAAAAAAAACAAAAAACAAAACCAAAACCAAAACCAAAACCAAAACCAAAACCATGGGAAAATTCCAAAACAAATACCGCATCCCATCTGCCCGTTTGTCATATTGGGACTACGGCAGTCCCGGTGCATATTTCGTAACCATCTGCACCACGAATATGGAACATTTTTTCGGTACGATTACCAATGGGGAAATGCAATTAAATACACTCGGAAAAATTGCCCATCGGGAATGGTTGAAAACATTTGATTTACGGCCGGATATGAATTTAGACATGGATGCATTTGTGGTGATGCCCAACCATTTTCATGCGATTGTATCCATGTAAAATTATCATATTTTAAAACCCACATAACAATCAACCTATGCACCCAGTCGTCCTATACGAAAAAAAAGGCAGAATCGCCTACATCACCCTAAACCGCCCAGAGCGATACAATGCCATCAGTGCAGAAACACCATCCGCAATTGAGGCGGCTGTCCAACAAGCCAATGCCGATGATGAAGTCCATGTGATCATCTTGCAAGGAGCCGGAAAAGCATTTTGCAGCGGCTACGATTTAAAAGAATATGCAGAAAGACCACGTCCTCAAATCGGGAGCCAAAATATGCCTTGGGATCCGACCATAGATTACAAAATGATGAAACGGAACACGGAGCAATTCATGAGTTTGTGGCACAGTTATAAACCCACGATTTGTAAAGTGCATGGCTATGCTGTTGCTGGCGGGAGCGACATTGCCCTATGTTGCGACATCGTCATCATGGCAGAAGATGCCCAAATTGGTTATCCGCCAGCCCGACTGTGGGGCTGCCCCACGACAATGATGTGGGTGTATCGCCTTGGGGCAGAAAAGGCGAAAAGGATGTTACTCACTGGAGATTTGGTCAATGGTAAGGACGCTGAAAAAATGGGATTGATCTATAAGGCTTGCCCTGTTGAAAGTCTAGATGCTGAAGTAGCACAATTGGCCAACCGGATGGCGAGTATTCCTAAAAATCAGTTGATGATGCAGAAGCTGGTTATCAATCAATCTTACAACCAAATGGGCATGGAAACCACCCAGATGATCGCGACTTTGTTCGATGGCATAACAAGACATTCGCCGGAAGGGGTTGCTTTTAAGGCAAGGTGCGAGGAGGTGGGATTTAAGCAGGCGGTGAGGGAAAGGGATAGTGGGGAGATGTTGTGATTAGCAATAGCTTGCTGCGTGAACTTGTCAGGCAGGCAGTCATGTCAATGTCTGGAGCGTATAGAAGTGCAAAAATTGTCAAAGACTCTATTTTTTTGTAAAAATGTAATAATATTGTTGATACATACATAATGAGAAATGAAAAACAATCTGGACAGTTTACCCGGAAGAAAGGGATTACCAATAGTCGGCGAGTTTCTTAATATTTCGAAACAAGGCATCCAATTTTTTGAGCACCAAAAAGAGAAATACGGCGAGGTCTACAAATTCCGAATGCCAACCGGAATGGTAGTCGGTTTTATGGGGGAAACCTCCGCTTTTGACATCTTAAAAAATCGTAGAGATATTGTCAATATTGGCAACGCGACCAAAGACCTTATCGAAAGTATCTATCCCAATTCCATTGTGCTGATGGATGGAGAAAAACATAAAAGAGATCGAAGCATCTTGATGCAGGCTTTCCGGCGAGATGCCCTTAATGATTACATTAAAAAACTACCACAGATTATCTATCCAATCATTGATGAGATTCGTGGACAAAAAATTCCCAAAGTTCATCCAATATTCAAGAACCTGCTCATAAGCATTACGGGCAGGCTATTTTATGGTATTGAAGATGCGGCTTTTCTTGAAAAAATTAACAAGGCGATTACGCCCATGAGTAAATCTCTGGTGAATGTCCAACTCAATTTTCCGGGGACAGTTTATCATAAAGCCTTGAAAGGACGAAAATATTTGTTAAGGACATTTTTAGAATTGGTAGCCCAAAAAAGAGCCAACCCTGGGCAGGATTTTTTCAGCAATCTTTGTATCGCAGCCAATGAAGATGGAGAATCATTTACTGACCAAGAAATTGTGGATCATCTGCTTTGGTTTTATCAAGCTTCGTATGATACCACTTCATGGGCTTTGAGTTACTTGGTGTATAGGCTGGCCAAGTCGCCCGAGTGGCAAGAAAAAACCAGATTGGAAATTCAGGATATTGATTTAGAACGCTTAGATTTACAAACCTTGCTGGGGTTGAAAACTTCCACAATGGTTTTATACGAATCTATGAGATTGGCGCCATCAGTTCCATTGACCATTAGGGAGGCGAATGAGGATTTGAAGGTCAGTGAGGAAATTACCATTCCCAAAGGAACGAAGATTTGGGTCAGTATGGCTATGGCGATGAAAGACCCGAATAGTTGGAGGAACCCTGAAAAATTTGATCCCGAAAGATTTGGGGGTGAGCGGAAGGAACACAAAAAATGTCCCCACGCATACTTGCCATTTGGCGCAGGGCCACATCAGTGCATAGGGCGTGTTTTTGCCGAGATTGTCATAAAAATGACGATGATCGCGCTCTTAAAAGAGTTTAGGGTTACTGTGCCTAATGGTTATGAAATCCCGATGAGCGAATTCCCCCTGATGAGGCCAAAGGATGGTTTACCCATTCACTTTGAAAAATTAGAAGTATAATTTCATAAGGTGGAGATACAGAGATTAATCAAGAGAAATGTAGATACAATTATTGCGCAACAACGAGAAAATGGTGCGATAAATGCTTCCTGTGCCAGTAGGGTATTGGAGTCTGCGCTTACCCTTCATTTATTGCAGTACTTATCCATCTTACCATCAAATCAAAAAAGACTATTAGACTATTTGGCCAAAGCAACGGCCAAACGTATTGGCAATGTCCATGCTGTAGAAGGAGCAATTTGTGAAGTAGCAAAACGACTGATAGGGCAACACAATGCTTCAAAATCGTCAAGCTATTTCCTAGATGCCATTTTTAGTGTAAATGATGTTAGGAAGACGCTTTACTTTGGTTGCCTCATTGCTGAAATGAAGGGTGTTCCTTTTTCTGAATTGCCTTTCGATGTCCATACATTTCAGATTCTTCCAGAGAAGCTTCAGTTGTGGGCATCCCTCATGCTTTGTTGTCTAAAGGTGATGTATTGTCATGGAGTTTCCATAGAAGATTGTATTACCGAAAAAGAGAAAACATTCCTAATAGATACTTTAGGACGACAAGCGGTTTTTGAAAATTATATATTGATACAAGTAGCTGGTCTTATCGCCCTATCCAAGCTGCTTCCTAAAAAGGAGATTTTGCCACAGGTTGAAGCATTGTTGAAATGGCAACAACCGGATGGCGGTATGCCAACCATTACGGGATTGGATACCTTTGTAACACCGATTGCCGGAATAGCATTGTTGAAATCTTTGCCCAATATGCCCAAAGAGCAAGCGTTAGCAATCCAAGCATCTATCAGGCAGATGGGAGATTATATTGCTTCAGAACAACTGGCAGATGGCGGCTGGCCTTTTATGACTGGGAATATGCAAAGTGATGCTGATGGTTCCGGACTTTGTTTCGCTTTGTTGGCTATAATTGACAAGGAGGAATATAAAACGAATCTTGAAAAAGCATTGTTGTATAAAACCAATTTACAAAATACAGACGGTGGTTTCCCAACCTTTTTGAGAGGCAATTTGTCAACACCTTCCATGACTGCTGCTGCACTTCATGGTATAGGACAAATGTTGTTACGTGACGTTTCCAAATCCTTTCAATGGAAAGATGCCATCAGAAAGGCTTTATTATATCTTGCGAATAGCCAAAAAGAGGAAGGTACTTTTGAGCAACGATGGAGCAATGCCGAGACGCATGCTATGTTTAGAGTAACAACTGCTTTACATGCGATCCGGCGTAATGAAGTCTTTGCCGAGTTTGGAGGAATTATTGCAAATATTTTTGATAAGATACAAAAATATTTGCAAACCACACAAAACCACGACGGTGGTTGGGGGCGAACTTCCAAGGAGGATAGTGATGTCGTAAGTACGGCTTATGCTATCCTTTGTTGTAACCAATCAGAACGAGAACTGGCGACCAAAGGAATTGCCTTTTTACTTTCACACCGAGATATGGATGAAACTATAAAATATCGGCCGGACTTACTTGGGCCAAGGCCGATCTTGTATGATATACCGATCTTTCCTTTTGTTATCGAAACCTACGCTTATGCTTATTTTTTGGAGACTTTCGCCTAATTCCTATAATTAAATTAAAAAACATGTCAACTATTTTGCTCCATAGATGGAAGGAACGGATAGAGCAAGTCTTGTCGGAAAGATTACCTGCGGCTGATACGAAACCTGCTCGTTTGCACGAAGCGATTAGGTATGCAACACTGAACGGGGGGAAGAGAGTGCGTGGATTGTTAGTTTATGCTGCTGGACATCTTTTAGGGGGCGAAGATGCATGGCTTGATGCACCCGCTTGTGCTATCGAGGCCATACAATGTTTCTCGCTGATTCATGATGATCTTCCTGCTTTGGATAACGATGATTTCAGGCGTGGAAAACCGTCTTGCCATAAGGCCTTCGATGAGGCTACGGCAATTTTGGCAGGCGACGCCTTGCAGATGTTTGCATTTGAACAACTGAGTAAAGGGGAGCATCCACCCGAACAGCGACTGGAAATGATTCGTATTTTGGCCGAAGCTTCTGGCTCGACGGGGATGATTGGTGGTGGCGCAATGGAACTGGAAATGCCCAAAGAATCAGTTTCTTTGGAAGGCTTAGAAGAGTTGCATTGGTTGAAATGTGGGAAATTGATTCATGCTAGTGTACTGTTAGGGGTTTATGCCGCCACGATGCCCGATGAAAATATATTATCCCGATTGGAAGCCTATGCTTATGGTCTTGGTGTGGCTTATCAGATTAGTAATGATCTTTTAGATGGCTTGGGGGATTATAATTTTTTGGGTAAGCAACCCAAATCAGACCAAGTTGTTGGGAGAACAACATTTTTTACGACAATGGATACAGCGCAAGCCAAGCAACGGATGATTGGTTTATTCGATAATTCCGTTGCTGCTTTAGATGGGGTAGAACGGGCAGAACCTTTACGGCAAATTGTTAGACAGGTTAAAGAAAGATCGCTTTCTGTGTTTTAAAGCATGTTTGAAAGTCGGTCTGTAGGTCTATCAGTATTTTTATGATTCAATCCTTTCTCACAAACCACAATCCTCCGCCCATCTTCATGAAACACAATCTCCCCATTTTTTACAAAACCATTCCTTTGCCAGAATGCTTTCCCGACATGATTATCCTCCAGAACACCGAGTCGGATAACCTTTACCTTCTCCGTTGCCAAATATTTTTCAAGATCTAATAACAAGATTTTTCCTAATCCTTTATCTCTTTTATTTTCAGCCAGCAGCATCAGTCCAATTACCCAAGTACCGTCAGTAGGATAATTTTTTAAAAGATCGACAACGCAAACCAATTCATCATTCTGATAATACCCGAGGAGCAATTTATCCGCATAAGTTTTCCCTGCTGGTAATTGGCCATAAAAGAAATCTCGTGTGGTCGCTTCATCTATTTTTTTGTGATCTTGATAGATAAGGTAGCTTTTGTTTTGGATGAAGAATTCGGTGACTTCGGTTTTATCTTTTTGATAATTCAAAAATTTAGAATGGAAGTGCATTTATTTACAATTTAACGATTCGAATATTGATTTTGTATAAAAAAACGTAGAGGCGCAATGCATTGCACCTCTACGTTTTTTATGATATTATAGTCTTACTACTTCCGCCCAAAATCTGCCGGTATCTCCCCCCAGCGCTTCGTTTCCCATTTCAACAAAGGATTCTTATAGGTATTATTCCGCAACCAAGTTTCCGCCCTTTCTATCAATTCATACAATTGAGCCGTTCGTGCATTCTTTACCAAAGTCGTTTTGCATTTCCCCTTCTGTACCCAACCCATCGCTATTTTAGAATCCGAATAAATTGGTGTATCCTTACCCAATTTTTGAAACATCGCCAGCGCATGTACGATCGCTAGAAACTCCCCGATGTTATTGGTACCTAGCGGAAACTTCTGATAGAAAATTCGACTGCCATCTTTGGTATGTACACCCTGATATTCCGTAACGCCCGGATTCCCTGAACAAGCAGCATCCACACTGATACTCTCCCATACAATTCGTTCTCGACTTTTTTCTCTGCCATAAATTGTTCCTGGGGTTTTCCGCATCTTTCCAACTTTTATGTGCTCTTGTGCTGTCCCTCTATAAGCTTCGATGGCTTCCTGTTTGTTCCCAAAGGATTTGTATTTTGCATTGGGATAACCCTTGATTTGCAACTGGCAATCCGCCCAGCTATCATAAATGCCGGGATTGTTCCCTTCCCATACCACGTAATATTTTTTTTTACTCTTTGCCATGTTAAAAGCTTTTTACTTGAACATTTATTTAAGGACAATATTAGGAATAATTTCGGGATAAAATAATTCTAGGGCATATAACAAAATAAAAAATAGAAAATTATGCTGAAATAACTTGCAATACTCAAAATTAAGGAATAGATTTGTTCTATAATGAAAAATGCACATACATATCATATTCCTTTCTTAAGTTTGGCTTCCCGCCAAACTATCCGTGCATTCCGTCCACGCCCATAGGGCGTACTACTTACATATAACCTTACCAAAGGGGTTTAATCCCCTAATTCTTCTATAAACATTTTGGAAGTTATCGACTCTAATATTTAGGTAATCAGGCAAAAAAGTGGTAACATTTATGGATGGGCCACTGTTAACCATTAAGCCATTAAGGTCATTAAGAAAGAAACAACAAGTTGTTTTCTTAATTCCTTAATGGTTGAAGAAAATCTTTTAAGCTTACCAGTTTTTAATCCGATTATCTATTAGAGCGTTATCTGATGGTATTTCAGCTGTGCCCGAATTACCTTGTTTCCATATTTTAGAAATTTAAAAATTAATGTAAATGAATATTGACTTGTTCATTGCAAACGAAACCCTCGTGCCTTTTGCAAAGGTGATTTGTGACCTTATCGAAAGCTCGGCAAAAATACGAGGAACAGGAATTGCTCGCCGGAAGGTAAGCTATATCGAACAAAAGATAGCTTCTGGAAATGCTGTCGTTGCTCTTAAAGGAGAACAGTTAGTGGGTTTTTGTTATATCGAAATCTGGAGTCATGGTGAGTATATTGCCAACTCTGGTTTAATTGTGCATCCCGATTTTAGGAAACTTGGATTGGCCAGAAAGATTAAGGCGAAAGCCTTTGATCTGGCTAGGGAAAAGTATCCGGATGCAAAAGTTTTTGGAATAACGACCAGTGCCGCAGTGATGAAAATCAATACAGATTTAGGATACCGAGCCGTAACTTTTTCTGAACTGACACAAGATGAAACGTTCTGGAAAGGCTGCCAGAGTTGTCCTAACTATGACATCTTGCAACGCAACAAACAACGCATGTGCCTCTGTACAGGAATGTTGGCGCCGTCGAAAAATGAAGCATTAGAAAATATAAACATAAGGGAACCGGAAATAAATAAGGTACGCAAAATTGACTAGATTAGTTTGCGTTTAA
>JAHDGC010000912.1 GCA_020627865.1 Saprospiraceae bacterium
GATTTTACTCCTTACAAGTGCTGAAAAATAACACCAATCATTATGTTGATAGATATTAAGCAAATTTTAAATGAAGCTATTCGCTAAAACATATAAAATAATACCAACATTATATAAGATAATACCAACAAGTAAATTGATAAACTGCTAAATTTAGTACCGTGTAACAAAAGCTTCTTTAATAAATAAACCAAAATCCTCTAAAAATGATCTACACCAACTTTACCCTACACGGACATCACAAAAAAATATGGCTTAGATGGTATCCTTTATTCCTACTATTGGTTTGTATTGTTTATTGCCCTACCGATATATACGCACAAGATACGGATGGTGATGGTATTGCCGATACCTTAGATTTGGATGATGACAATGACGGGATCAAAGACGAAAATGAAATGTCTTGCACTGATGTGCTTAATTTCGGGGAGGTTTATGTAAATACCTATGTTGGAGGTTTCGGAGAGCTAGGAACCTATAATCTAGACAACGGAACAAGTACGGTATTGTGTAACGGGACAACAGTCGGTGGCGATATAGGCATTGCGCCTGATGGCCAAATTTATCTCATTGAATATGCGCTAACTGCTCCTAGACTTATTCGAATAGATCCCAATAGCTGTACAGAAACCGTGATTGGAAGCTTGCCGGATGGTGCAAATGCAGTATACCCAAATGCATTGACCTTTTTGCCCGATGGCTCTGCATTGGTAGGGTACTCCGAACGGGAGTTGGTTTATCGGGTGACACTTTCTCCTGCTTTTAGTGTGACCAATTGGGTTACGATTCCCGGCTTTAGTCCCTCGGGGGATTTCGTAATCGTTGATGACAAGATGTATTATTTTGCTGCCAGTACAACGACTTTTTACCAACATATATTAGAAGTCACCCTAGATGCCAATTATAATTATGTCAGCCATACAGACCTTGGATTTCTTTCATACACCGGATGGGGCGCAACTTTATCCGAGAATTGTCAAATCATTTATGGACTATATGATAGAATAGCCGCCATCACGGATATTACCTCAGGGAGTTTTGCCGAAACGGTCATTACGGAGAGTATCCCTGGGTTAGGTGATATTTGGGGATTTTCAAGCTTAGGCGAAGCTACGGGTTGTTCATCGGCGGGTTGTGTGGATATTGATACGGATAATGATGGTATTCCAGATCGGTTAGATACCGATTCGGATAATGATGGCTGTGCAGATTTTATCGAAGGGGGAAGTGGTTTTATGGATAATGATGGTCTGCCAGCAGGGGGAAGCCTTTCGGATGGCAACGGGGATGGTGCGAATCAAAATCTAGGAAATGTAATTGTTGTAAATCCAGGAGATCCCTCTTATGGCCTTCCGATAGTTGCCGGTATTGGACAAACCGTAGGGGATGCTCAAAATGCAAGTATCCAATCAGCAGGCTGTGTTGATCCTTGTACAACTGGGACAGATACGGATATGGACGGTGTCGCAGATGATTGCGACTTGGATGATGATAATGATGGGATACTGGACATCAATGAAGGTTGCGGATTTTCGGGAGAGGACATTTTAAATGATATGGTTTTGGCTGGAACAGCAATCGCTACCGGGCCGGATGAGATTCAACTTACAGCAGAAGCGAATGCTGAAGCCGGATCTACCATGTCTAATATACAGATAGATCTGACACAAGACTTTAATCTATCTTTTGCCGTTAATCTGGGCAGTATAGATGCCTTTGGGGCAGATGGTCTTGCTTTTGTCTTTCACAACGATCCTGCGGGTTCTTCGGCGGTCGGTAGCAATGGTGCAGGCCTAGGAGCGCATGGTATTCAGGATGGGATCGTCATAGAGTTTGATACTTATGGAAATAGTCTTTTTGGAGATATTGGCAATGACCATACGGTGATATGGGATTCAGATACCGGAAACCCGCTCTCTCCGGAAATCCCGCCGAACTATTTAACCGCAACGGCAGATTTAGGGAATATAGAAGATGGTGCTTATCATGATGTTGTCGTGAATTGGGACGCAGCCACCATGACCTTGACCTATTCCTTTGATGGTACTACGATAGCATCTTTTACAAATGACTTAGTTGCCAATTACTTTGGCGGGTCAACGATGGTTCATTTTGGTGTAACAGGGGGCACTGGTTTGTATTTTAATGACCAAAGGATACGTTTTGAAAGTTTAGAAATACCTTGTGATGGTCAAGATTCTGATAATGACGGTATCGCAGATTATCTGGATACCGATTCCGATAACGACGGTTGCCCAGATGCGATAGAAGCAGGTCATACCGATCCGGATAATGATGGCGTATTGGGAACTTCCCCAGTTTCCGTAGATGCAGACGGGTTGGTTCAGGATCAAGGTGGCTACACCGGAAATACGCCTGCCACAACCGATGCTACCATTTCCGATAGCTGCTGCGATATTGCGCTAAATACTATACAACCCATCGCTGAAAGTTGCCCCGGCTCGAATGATGGTTCTCTGATCATCACCGCTTTTTGTAATTCTTGTACAAATGGCGTCGCTGATATAGCATACTCCATTGACGGGACGAACTTTCAAAGCAATAATATTTTTGAAAACCTTTCTCCGGGAAGCTACACCATAACAATCAGGGATAGTAATAATAACAATTGTTCTGCTTCTAGTGCCGTTCCCATAATCGTAGATCCCGGCTCTACACTTCCTGATACGGATGGAGATGGGATTGCCGATTGTGCGGATACGGAAACTTGTGATGGAATTGATAACAATGGAGACGGTCAGGTAGATGAAGGCTTCC
>JAHDGC010000047.1 GCA_020627865.1 Saprospiraceae bacterium
ACAAGGCATGCCTTGTCCCTACCCCTACCCGTTTATTTGTCTAAATATTGACCGAGATTTAAACAGCGACCTCTTCCTCTCCTTCCCAACTACTATTTACTATCCGCTACTTTTTTTATATTTGTGGCATCATGAAATCAAAAAAAAACAAGGGTAAACCAAAAGCAAGCAAAACAAGCTCGGCAAAACGCTCCCAGTTTTGGTATTTCCCCCTACTGGTATTTTTGCTCGCCCTTGTCCAATACAGCAATACCCTTACACATGATTATGCATGGGATGACGAATTGGTGATCACAAAAAATGCAGCCACCCAAAAAGGTATTTCCGGCCTCGGAACCATCTGGACGGAACCTAGCTTTATTCCCCAAAGAGATATTTATCGCCCGATTCCCCAGACTTTATTTGCCCTCGAAAAACAATTTTTTGGCAATAACCCCGCTGTAGGGCATGCTTTCAGTATCCTGTATTATGCACTTTGTGTGCTGCTACTGTATCTTGTCCTAAAGAAACTTTTCCGAAAAACACATCCCATTATTTTGCTGACTATCACAGCGCTGTTTGCCGTCCATCCGGTGCATACCGAAGTGGTAGCGAACATCAAAAGTCGGGATGAAATATTGGCCTTGCTTTTTAGTTTGGGCAGTATTTTTTTCTTCGTAAAATATCTGGATCATGCAAAAATAAAGCACTTATTATTTGCGATAATCCTGTTGGTGTTGGGTTGCTTATCCAAGTTGAATGCCATTACCATTTTGGCCTTTTTCCCTGTCTTGTATTTTTATAGAAAAATGGAGGGGACACCTTGGATCAAAACTTCTTTTGTGCAGACATTTTTTGAAACAAAAGCATCAGAACAACCCTTGCCCGAAGCATCCGGTTTATTTGGAAAAACAAAGACTTCTTGGGCGAATATGAGCAATACCCTCAAGATGATCTATTGGCTTTGCCCAATCGTTTTGTTGCTACTTTCTTTCTTATTGGATACAGGATTATTGGCTTTTGTGGCTTTACTTTTCCCAGCTATCTTTTTCATTTTCTTCGGACAAAGTATTAAAACTGGAGAAGCCATGTGGGCCAATGTTTTAATGGCCTTTATTGCCTTGTTCTTTGGTTGGAAATCGGTTGCCATGTTTGCAATGGCCTATTTTTTATTTAAAATTGCAACGGGAAACCATGCAAAACTGAACCCGAAAGATTGGTGGCCAGCACTTATCCCGACGATTGCCGTGATGGGAACACATGGCCTCATCAGCGGCCTTTCCGTCACTGCTTTTTTAATCGTTTTGACTGCTCTTTTATGGAAACGACAATGGTTAATTGCGTTGGGTATTATTGCGGCTTTTTTAGGTGCCCTGATTTTTACAAAAGAAAGTTATCATTTCAATATGCTCGTTTATGCAGGCATGCTGCTCACCGTTTTATTGCTTTGGAAGGATAAAACCGGTTATGCCTTTTTACCCCTATTGGTTTTGATGCCTTTATCGGTACTACCATTTTTATTACTGAATATCGACCAAATCAATACCCATGTTTATAGTGATAAAGGAGGGAATGCAGAACAGCTTCAAGCCGATACAGAAACATTAACAGGGAAGGAACTCCCATATGATATTGTGAATAACACATTGATTACGGCTTCCAGTGTAAGGGAGAAATATGCAACGATAGCGGATATTCAATTGCGTTATATAGAAAAACTTTTTTACCCACATCCTTTGGTGCATCAGTATGGATATAACAGTGTGCCGTTGAAAAATTTCGATGATCCCAAAGTAGGAATTTCTATCTTTTTACATTTTGTATTGATATTGTTATGTTTTTATTTTCTGTTGAGGGGGAATCCGATTGGGTCTTGCTTTTTATTTTATAACGATATCCATCTATACGAATATTGTCGTGTTGGTTCCAGATACGATGGCGGAGCGTTTTTTATTTATTCCCTCCGTCGGATTTTGTATCGCCTTGGTATTTGCCCTAAAGGAAATCTTGAAACCCAAATTTAATGCCGCTATTTTTTCAGGTGTTTCCAATGTCTCTTTCCTAGCCATAAATCTGGTGCTTCTCATTGCCTTTTTTGGTAAAACGATGATGCGGAATAAAGATTGGAAAGACCCCGTGACATTAATAACAAACACACTCCCACATGCTCCAGAAAATGCTGCACTGCATGCCATCTATGCCGCAGAGTGGAATAAGTATTTACAAGCAAATCCCAACACCAAAAATGCTGCTGAAATCCGGAATAAAATCACTGCCGCACAAGAAAAAGCCATAAAAATTTACCCAAGATATTTTAACGCCATAATGGACTTGGGTTCCTCATACATGCAACAAAGTCGTTTGGAGGATTCCAAAAGACTTTTCAAGCAAGCAAGAGCGGTTAATGACGCTCATCCGTTATCGCATCTTTATCTCGGTTTTATTGCTTTGCAGGAAAGAAGAAATGAAGATTGCATAACATTAATTACAACAGCACTGGATAAAAATGAAAAGTGTCTGGAGGCTTATCGCTTGATAGATTTTAATTATAAACAAGCCCTCATCTTTTTGGGTAGGGCTTATGCCTTCACAGGGCAAATGAATCGTGCAAAGACTACCTTAGAAGCCGGGAACAATAGGTTTCCGGGAGATGGTGATTTTATGAAAATCCTAGGTGGCTTGCAAGAGCAACAGGGCGACTTGAATGCTGCTATGGAGAGTTACCAAAGAGGAGTTACCATTGATCAAAATAATAAAGAGCTTCGGGCGGGGCTGGAGCGATTAAGGTCAAGGTTGGGGGAGTAAATTGTTGTATACTAAGCGGCTATTAAATAATGATTATTGATTGCCTAGTTTGTGATTATCTGTGTCATCTGCAACCCAATTTTTACCACCGATTGCACAGAACTGCACAGATTTCTCACAGATTCCTGTGATCTGTGGATTAATCTGTGGGCATCCGTATAATCTGTGGTCGATTTTTTATCACCGATTACTCAGATTTTTACGTAAATTTCCTGTTAATTTAGCCTTTTGTATAGTTGTAGCAAGCAGAAGTCGATTGAAAATTAACCGACAGGAAATCCTACGAATTAATGGATTTCGCAAATTCTGACTCAGACATTCACGAAAATTGTTAAGGAACCAGATAAACAAAACCATCACAAATGTCAAAACAAGAAAAAAACGCCTATATCCTAGGAACAGAAAGAGCTGAACTACACCGCCTCGGCCTACAACACCAAGTATGGGCAGCAGAAGCCAGAAAAGGCTGGGCACTAGCAGATTTTAGTGTCGGACAAACCATCTTGGATTTGGGTTGCGGCCCGGGATTCTGTACCCTTGATCTGGCTTATATTGCTGGACAAGAAGGCAAGGTAATCGGTGTAGACAAGTCCGAAAACTATATTGAATTTTTAAGACAATCGGCCAAACAGCATCAACTGGATATCGAGTTGCATGCTTGTGATTTTGATGCCATGCAATTGCCGGATAACAGTTTGGATTCGGTGTATTGCCGCTGGGCATTGGCTTGGCTCCCGAATCCAGAGGAGATCGTCGCAAAGGTGACCAAAGCAATGAAGCCAGGTGGCGCCTTTGTGGTACATGAATATTTTGATTGGTCAGTCTTTCAATGTGAACCACATTTACCTGCCTTGCAACAGGCCATTAATGCGGCCTATAAAAGTTTTGAAGATTCTCCCGGAACAATTAATATTGGAAGGAAGTTGCCTGATATGTTCTATGATAATGGATTAGAAGTTATCGGTGTGCGACCTATGTCTGTTATCGCAAGACCAGACGAATTGAGCTGGGAATGGCCCAGAAGTTTTCTAGAAATCTATTTCCCAAAACTGGTTCCAATGGGCTTTTTGACCCAAGAAATCATGGAACAAGCCTTAGAGGAACTGGAAGATCTAGGGGACATGCAGGGGGCATCTATCTTATGCCCACATATGGTCGAGGTAATTGGTATTAAAGAATAAAAATGGTTCTTGGGCAAAAGCCGTGACGGTTAGAGGTCATGAAAATTGACCGATAAAGATCAAGAGAATCAGGTAAATCATGGTTCAGACATTCGTAGAGATTGTCAAAGAATTATAAAAGTTTGGTATGAAGGGAAAGTCTATCAGGGGATTTCCCTAACTTCCAAAGATTGCTCATAAGGATTGCTTCCTCCTCCCGTAACAATAACTTTTGGGGAAAGGTGTGCAAACATTTGGGAAGCATGTTTTTTGATTTTTACCCTTAACGCTTGAATATCAGTAGCTGTTAAGTCGGGATATTGATTTTCTGTTTCTAGCCATAAAACAAAATGTACCTTATTTTCTTGATGCAATAACTCATAAGACCTTAACCAAAAGTAACTTTCTGTATTTTTGAGCAAAAGAAAAGGGAAAAACTTCCAAATTGAAGAGAGGAGTGGATACCAAAATTTTCGTCGATAATATTTGTATACCGTTTTTATAGCCAACATACTATCTTCTAACTTGTGATTGAAAATGTCTATGAGCTGAGGCCGCATTCCTATAATGTCCCGAATATCCGGAGCAACCGGACTGGCCTTCCGCCGGTTGTAATTCTTAATCTCCATCAGCATTAGAAATTCATTTTTATAGATGCCAATAAAATCAACGCCTTTCAGCCCAACAGCAGATAGATGACGATAAAAGCGATGTTGGTCAAACCGATAAATTTGCCAATCTTTATTAAAATTGAAAAGAAAATCGCTTTCCTGAAATTGCATTTTGAAGAAGATTCAACGGTTGAAATATTAAAGTTAGCACCATTTACATGCCAAGAACATAACAAAAAATTTGTTTGTATTAATTATTGCAGTAATGTATATGTTTTTTTTATTTACATAAGGTTTAAAATCATAATAACTAATGTTCTGATTCACAATATAATTAAATATTAACGTTGTCGTTGTGCACAAATATTCCAGATAATATCCTGTTTTAACAGAAAAAATACAAAAATATTTTTCACTTTATCCGTAGAAAAACATATCTTTGGCCTATAGAAAAGTATACCTAGCAAAGTCTTCGCATTGCTAGTTCCGTAATCCAACAATTAAATTGCAAATTAGATTTGCCCACCAAATCAACCATTGTTCTGAATAATCATCAGAGTTGCGTGTATTAAATTATTGCCAAAGTTCAAAGTTTGTTATAGGTTTTTATCTATAAAATATTATTTATATGGAAAAATCATTTTGGCTTGACGCGCTAATGGTCTGTTAAAATTAATTTTACTGCTCTAAGATATACTTGAAATAATTTTCATGTTAATCATTCCTTGCGCTTAGCAATGTGGTTAATATTGGTACTACATAAAAGAAATTGACTCGATCAATAAAGATACTCGTATTTATTTATTCATGAAACAGAGCCTCTCCTACAAAGGTAGGAGAGGGCTTTGTGCTTAAAATTCTTTTTATAATGGCTAAAAAAACAAGAAGTAAGAAAGGGCTGAACTTACCAAGTACAACAGGAAAGAAATCTGGAAAACGGAGAGATAACTTACCTCCTAGAAAAAATTCATAAGATGGACATTCTCTAATTTCTAAGACGTCGTAAGCGTTACGACGCTACTATCTTGTTTTAGGAAATCGGAAGATAATAACCTACCCGACCAAATCTTGATAATTTTATATATACTTCGTTATTTTTTCGTTGCGTAGCGCTGCTATGCTCCTCCAAAATACCTCGCCTATATCAAAATTCTCGGCGACTTATCGGGTATCTTATTTATTTCCGGTTCCCTTATACTTCTCTTGGAACTTCCGATACAGGGCTTTTTGTTTGTTATCAAGATCAATTTCCTTGCCTTGTATAAACGCCTGTTCCACCTTGCAAGTTCTCATATCCAAAGCATCTCCTGCACAAATAAAAAAACTAGCATCTTTACCGGTCTCAACACTACCAATCCGCTTGTCTATACCCAAAATTTTTGCCGTATTGAGTGTAAGGCCACTAACGGCTTTTTCATAATCTAGGCCAAAACCAACCGCATGCCCCGCTTGGAATGGAAGATTCCGTTGTACATAATACCCATTCATGGAAAAACAAAACAATATGCCTGCATCTTGTAATATGGCCGGTGTTTTGAAAGGCTGATCTATATCAGCATCCTCCCTGCTCGGAAGGCTATGCACGTCTTTTAGGATAACCGCAACATCATGCGTTTTCAGGAAGTCTGTAAGCTGCCAACTATCCCTACCGCCTACAATAACAGGTGTAATTCCATAATCTTTCAGGGTAAGTACCGCTTCTTGAATCGTCTTTGCAGCATTGGTATGTACGTACAGTTTTTTAGAACCATCAAATAGACCATGCATGGCTGCCAATTTTAGATTAGGGACGCCAGCATTATCTTTAGAAAGGGAAGCCTTGGTTGCATCGAGAAATTCTTTAATACTGCGGATATCTTTGTCATAATTTTCATTCTTTTTGGCAGGTTCTGGTGCTGCCCACCAACCGGAGAATTTAAACATTCTTGGCCATCGCAAATGGATACCATCATCAGCTTGGAAGGTGGCATCTTCGTAGTTCCAGGCATCCAATTCTACAATAGAACTTTGTCCGGAAATACGGCCACCTTGCGGGACGATTTGAGCCAGTAAAATACCATTACTCCGGACTGTCGGGGTAACTTTAGAATCCGTATTGTAGGCAATGATGGAGCGAAGACTTGGATTCAGGCTCCCGACTTCCTGCTCGTCTCTGGTAGCCCTGACGGCACCGATTTCTTTCAGCCCCAATTGGGTGTTAGGGGCGATAAAGGCCGGATAAATATGCTTGCCGGATGCTTCGATTATCTTATATCCCTCAAAGCTTTGCGAAACGGCAGTGGTGTTGATTAAAGTAAACTTTCCATTTTCAAATGCAACAACACTATTCTCGATAACATCGCCATTTCCAAGGTGCGCCGTTGCTCCCATGACAACAATGGGTTGCGTTTGGGGTGGGGCAGGGGTTTGTTGCCCAAAAAGAGAAAATTGAATTATTGTTGTCAATAATAATATGATTGTTCTGTTTGTTTTTGTCATAATAATACGATGAGCTGTTATTTTTATAAATCCATGACTATTCTTAGATTTTCTTTTACTGTTTGCTGTAATGGTATCGGTAAATCTCCTATTTTGTTTATCAATCTTCTATTATCTACAGCCCTAACCTGATCTATCATGATAGCGCTTCCCTTATTGAGTCCGCCTGTACCTTTTTTTAGGTTAACTCTCAATATTGTCACACCTTTTTTTAGATTTGTTGTTATGGGACATATGATAGATGACGGATGAACCTTATTCAACATATTACTTTGTACAATCAGTACAGGTCTTGTTTTGCCACTCTTTGTTCCAAATCTTGGATTTAGATCAGCCAACCAAATCTCATATTGTTTACATTTCATCTTCTAGGGATTCAAATTCTTTGAGTACTTCTAGAGAATCTTCAGCCACCAATTTTGATTCTTTCAGTAGTTGTTCTGCTATCAGTTTTTTCTTCTGGTATTTATTATAAAACTCGATAGCTTCGTTGATATATTTATTCCGGCTTATTTCAAGGTGTTCCAATAGGCCTTCGGTATCTTCTAGAATTTGATCCTGTAATTTTAGTGATATACTTTTCATACAAATGATTTTTACCATAAAGGTATATCATTTTATGGTATTAATCAAGTGATACTCTTGTGGCTAACTATTCCTCCATGAAATCATGGACATCATCACAATGAAACATGTGATAGTGCTTCTTCCCGGGTGCTTGCATCGGTTGGCCATCCTTCTTGGCGGCCAGCATTTTTTGAATTAGCCTTGCCCTTTCTTTTTGGATGTAAGCTCTTTTTTCGAGGTCTTCCTTTCTATCAAAAAGCTTGATGCCATCTATAAAAGTCATCTCTGCTTTCGCATAAATAGAAAGCGGATGCGTTGACCATAACACGACATCTGCATCTTTGCCTTCTTTAATGCTGCCCATCCGATCATCAAGGTGGAGCATCTTCGCTGGGTTGAGGGTAACAAACTTCCAAGCCTCTTCCTCTGATACATCACCATACATCACGGCTTTGGCCGCTTCCTGATTTAAACGCCTGCCCATCTCCGCATCATCCGAATTGAATCCTGTCACGACGCCTTGTTCATGAAGAATAGCACCATTGTAAGGAATGGCATCAATTACCTCATATTTATAAGCCCACCAATCGGAAAAGCTGGAGGCCGCCACACCATGTTCCCGCATCTTATCCGCAATTTTATAGCCTTCCAAAATATGGGTGAAGGTATTGATTCGGAAACCATGCTTTTCTGCAATACGCATCAACATGGTGATTTCTCCTTGCTGGTAAGAGTGGCAGGTGATGAACATTTTTTTATTCAAAATATCCAAAAGGGCTTCCATTTCCTGATCTTTTCTTACACGTTGTCCTGACGCTTTCTTTTTTTCGTAAGCCCTCGCTCTGGTAAAATGGTCGTCAAAAACCTGCTCTACACCCATCCGAGTTTGTGGAAAACGGGTTGTGTTGTTATCTCCCCAATTGGATTGTTTTACATTTTCGCCTAAGGCAAATTTTATAAAAGGAGCCGCTCCCTTGATCTTCATCTCTTCCGGTTCAAAACCCCAACGCATTTTGATAATCGCGGACTGCCCGCCGATAGGATTGGCAGAACCATGCAACAATTGTGCAGCCGTTACCCCACCAGAGAGCTGTCGATATATATTGACATCCTCGGAGTTGACCACATCTGCGATACTCACCTCGGCGGAGCTGGCTTGCGTCCCTTCATTTACGCCTTTACTGATTGCAATATGAGAATGTTCGTCAATGATGCCGGAAGTCAGGTGTTTACCAGTTCCATCTATTTCTGTGGCACCAGCAGCGGTTAAGTTTTTGCCAACAGCACTAATCTTGCCTCCTTTAATCAAGACATCTGCCTCTTGAAGAATGCCCTCTTTTTCATTCGTCCAAACGGTAGCATTTTTGATCAAAAAATCTTCCTGTTCTGGGAGCTTCTCCCAACCATACCCGACAAAAGGATACAAGACAGCTTTAGTCGTTTCTTTCTTTTGCTCCTTCGTTTCTTTTTCTCCTTTCCCATTCTTTTCTTTTTCCTCAAGGTCTCCAGTTCTTTTGGCTGACCAATTTACCCAAGTACCATCAGCAAGTGTACCCCTTCCCTTCCAGTTTTTCTTATCCATTGTGCCGGAAAGACGAATTACTTTTTTAGATTCCGGTTCAGCTTTAAAGCTTAAAGAAATCATTTTGTTAGAAATTTTATGCGTTATCTTAATGGAGGTGCTGTCGTTTACTATGATTTTCATTTCTTCCTTACTTGGGTTTCCAGAAACCTCAAGATCAAAGTTTTGTTTACTAACATTGAGTTGGTATTTTCCCGTAATGATTGGTGTTGATAGTTCCTTCAATACATGTGCTTTCCCTTGAATCCAATTGTGGAGGATTTCTCCCTTATCAAAAATATTGTCAGAACAGATGAGGAAGTTGGCAATTTTCCCTTTTTCAAGGCTGCCCAACTGGTCAAGTTTCAGCAACTTGGCCGGTGTAAAGGTCAGGGCTTTCAATGCAGTTTCTTCCGACAAACCTTGCTTGACGGCTCTTTTTAAGTGAGGCCAGAAATCTTTAGGTTTTTCTAGGCTTGCTGTTGTGAGTGCAAATTCAATTTGGGCCGCCTCCGCCCTTCCTAGTCCAGAAGGAGCCATTTCCCAGTGTTTCATATCTCCCAAGGAAACCGATTGGGCATCATAAGGATCTTCGACATCATAAGCCTTCGGGAAATTCAACGGCAGGATCAATGGGCAACCTGTTGCCTTGATGGCGTCCAGTCTTTGGTAAAAATCTGTATTCACCTTGATAATATATTTTTGACCAAAAGTTTTTCCAATTTTAGCTGCCCGCAAAACTTCCAAACGATCGGCAACTTCAAAAAACTGAGGCAAATTCATCAAATCATTCCAAGCCGCAAGCGAGAGATTTTTTTCCTTTTTGTGTCCACCGTTTTTGTACCATTCGGCATCCATATAGGTTTGTCGAATCAAGGAAATCCCACCCATGAGCGAGCTTGGATAATTTTGTTTGGAACTGCCTTTGGAAAAGGCCATATGGTGTCCCGATTTTTCTTGAATTATAGTAAGGTGCTCCCGTTTATCTGATAAGCTGACAACGGCGGATGTTCCTCTAGAAATACCGTCTCTTCTTACAATTTGAACGGCACCAAAACCTGCATTGACCAATGGCTTGGCTGCTTTAGCATTGTACTTAAAATGTTCAATGGCGTTAAACTCAGTCTTCAACGCTTCATTCCAGGAGTAAGCACCATCCTTTTTACTGATCATCTGGGGTGGCTTGCCATAGCCATGTCCACCTTTCTGCACTTCAGGTATTCCGAAAGTAGTGAACAGGTCAATAAAGCTGGGGTATATTATCTTGCCAGCTAAATCAACCACAATAGCACCTTTAGGAGCGGAAACGCCATTGCCAACAGCTACTATTTTCCCTTCCTTAATGACAAGGGTTCCTCTTTCAATAACTTGGTTATAGCTTTTATAAATTTTAGCATTGGTAAAAGCATAATGACCATCCCGTTTATCAAAAACCCCATTGGTAGGGAATGTTTCTTGCGCGAAAGCGAAATGGGTAATAAATAATAAGGCAAGGCCGAGCAGTATTTTTTTCATAAGGAATGCGTTTGGTCGGTTGAAATGTTTATTTTGTGAATTCGCACGATCGCATAGTATGTTGCGTAATGGATGCTTGATCCGTTATGAGTTTTGTGATAAGCCATTCCGCTGAGGAACTGGCATAAAGCAAAAATAAGAATAAAAGGGGGAAATGCAAGGTATAGGGAAGGTAAGGCGCTTTTGTCAGAAATTGATAGTGGGCTTTGTGTCCTATGGTTACAATTGTCTAGTTTTGTAGGGATGAATGGTGTCTTAAACAAAATGATTTTTTCTAAACCATATTTTTGTCCCTAAAAGTGGGGATATGAAAATCAATATTAATGGGGGACGAGGAAAGGGGGAAAAGCTTTAACTTTGCGATAGATTTAAAAACAAAAACAAACCTTCTTATTTATGATGACAACGGCAGAAAGATTTAATCTTAATGATCTCTCAAAATTGAAAATCAATATTGAGGAACAATTTGGTGCAACTTATGAATTCATAAAGTATGATTGCAAACAAAATAAAACCACGAATACTGTGAGTATAGTGATGCATTTGAGAAGGGTGGCTAGTAGTCCGGCTCATTTTTCATATACACTTAATCATACACTTATTCCCGAATTTATAACACAAAATTTTACTGTGACGATTAAATTTCTGGATGAGAATGGCGGTGATGTTGCACATCAAGAGTCAGGAGACTTTATCGAGAGGGTAGTTGGGATGGCTTCATAATATCTGGTTTTTACGTCAGTTTTATCAAGCAAATAAATTATAATTATCTAAAATTTAGTGGGGAATGGCAATAGTATCCTGTATCAAGAACCTTTTGTTTTTACTAAAGGGACGTTTAAAGTCTATCTATATTATCTTAATAATTATGGCATTGGGCTTTATCTGTGATACTTATGCCAACAGTGATTGTTCATCAGTACTAAAAAATAAGGAAAAAACATCAAAGGAAAAGGTCGATAAATTAATTGATTGTGGGTGGGATAGATTGAATAAAGACGTCATCAAAGCAAAACAATGTGGACAGCGAGCATTGGAGGATAGTAATTTACTGGATTATAATAAGGGGAAGTGTGCTGTTTACCAATTATTGGGGGCTTGTTATTATAACAAAGGCAGTTTAGATTCAGCCTTGTTAATGTATGACATAGCTTTGGAGCATAGAATAGCGTATGGGGATAGTATTATGATTTATGGTACTTATAATAACCTTGGGAAAGTATATGAAAAACAAGGAAAGTATACCTTAGCTTTAGAGCATTATGGAAATGCTTATAATTTTGTTACTGACAGTCAGAGAAAAGCAAGGCTGAAAAGTAACATAAGTACGCTCTACAAGTTAATGGGAGACTATGATGAAGCGCTTGCATATCTTAATGAAGCTTGTATAATCCTAAGAAAATCAAAGAACCCAACGCATTTTGCTCGTTGTCAAATGAATAAAGCCAATATCCATGACCTTATGGGGGATTATGACAAAGCATTGTCATTGTATCTAGAATCTGCCTATACTTTCAAAACAGAGAAGGATGAGCTGAATTTGGCTAAAGTTACCCTGAATATTGGCGAGATTCAAAGAAAAATAGGGAATAAAGAGGAGGCTATAAAATCCTATAACAATGCCTTACGTAAGTATGAAGGTTTGTCTAATTTAGCAGGGATCGCTGGGGCAAAACAGAACCTTGGTATTGTTCACAAGGCGATGGGCGATTTTCCAGTGGCTAGAAATTATTTTACAGATGCCGTTGAAAAATGGACTAAAGTTGGCAGCAAACCCAAACAGGCAGCATGCTGGATTAATCTGGGGAATTTGTCTTTGAACGAGTTGGAATATGATAAAGCAAAAACAGCGTTTCTGAAAGCAGATGCTTTATTACCGGATTCGTCAGTACTAAAAAGTGAATTATATTACGGGCTTTCCTTTGCTTTGGCAAACTTAGGCCAATATGAGGAAGCGTTTTTCTTTCAACGAAAACGTGAGGCTGTAAAAAAGAAAGTAGCATTGGAGATTACACAAAGTCGGAATTTGGAAGCACGGTATCAGGAGCAAAAAAACCGATTTGTAATTTTAGAGAAAGAAAAGAAACTGGCTATAGAAACCAATAAAAAAGAAAAATATTTCCGCTATGCCTTGTTTTTAGGTTTTGCATTATTAGCTGTTTTGTTTACATGGCTCTACCACGATTTTGAAAATAAGAAAAAACAATTACTCCTAGAAAAAGAATGGATAGCAAAGGAACAACAGGTCGAAAAATTATTAAAAGATCAGGAATTACTCTCTATCCGAAATATGCTAGACGTACAGGAAAAAGAACGCAAACGAATTGCCCAAGATTTACATGACCGATTGGGGAGCATGCTCTCTATGGTAAAACTGCACTTCCAGAAAACAAATGAAAGCATTGAACAACTCAAACAACAAGGCAGGGAAGATTATATAAAAGCAAACAAACTGTTAGATCAGGCTTGTGATGAGGTTCGGAAAATATCGCATAACCTCGTTTCAGGCGTGTTAAAAAACTTCGGACTGGTGGCGGCATTAGAAGAACTAAAAACAACAATCATCAATACTGGTAAATATGATGTTGAATTTATTGCCAGCCAGTTGGATGATAGACTTTCGTCTAAACATGAAATTGCAATCTACCGGATTGTACAAGAGTTGACCTCGAACATCATGCGTCATGCAGAAGCGAATGAAATTAGTATCCAATTACTCCGGAAAAAGAGTAGCATTCACATTTCTGTTGAAGACAACGGTAAAGGGTTTAATACAAAAAACAAAGCTAATCAAAAAGGGATAGGCCTGAAGAATATTGAGTCCAGGCTCTATCCCTTAAACGGAAGTTTAAATATAGATAGTGTGTCTGGCAGAGGTACATCTGTATTTATTGAAATCCCCTTAAACACAAAAATATGATAAATGTAATTATTGCCGACGATCATGAAATTGTAATAGACGGATTGGCCTCAATACTGAACAAGGAAGATGACATCAATGTCGTTGGGAAAGCTATGAATGGTAATGATGTAATTAAATTGTTGAGGAATTGTCGTGTTGACGTGGCCGTGCTGGATATAGAGATGCCGGGTAAGACAGGAGTAGAGTTATCTTTATACATCAAGAAAAATTATCCTGATGTAAAAATACTCATTCTTACCATGTATAAGACCCAGGAGTTTGTCAGTCAAATTATATCCGCGGGTGCCAATGGCTATATCCTCAAGAATAAAGGGAGTGAGGAGTTGGTGAAGGCGATTCGTGCGGTGAAGGAAGGTCATTCCTACATCGGGCAGGAAATTACAGAGGTCTTGATTGAGGCGATGAAAACAAAAAACAAGAAAGACAAAATACCAGAAGTAAAATTTACCAAAAGAGAGAAAGAAGTCCTGCCGCTCATCGTTGAAGGTCGGACAGCTAGGGAAATTGCAGAAATGCTATATATTGGACGCGCTACGGTAGAAACTCATCGTAAAAATTTAATTGAAAAAGCAGGCGCTGCAAATGTCAGGGAGTTAATTCGGTTGGCGATAAAAAATGGATGGGTGAAGTTGAATTAGATTATAGATTCCAAAGCACAAACCAAAGAATCTGCTCACCAATTTTCTATCACAACTGTGAGAGAATCTGCTTTGGCCTTTTCTAGTGGCAATAATTCTGCTTCGCTGAGTTGTCGATCAACTCATAATTTCGATACTCCCCAATCCGTATCCCACTCACCCTTTCTACCCAACGCGAAACCCGCTCCTTCAACCCAACACGATGTTTACTGGCATCAAAGCTGAATTGCCAATTCATCCGCTTGATCCGTTCCCGAATCACGGCAGGATGTTCCCCCGTATATCGTTCCAACGAATCAATCTGGCTATAATCAAAAACATCATACACCGGATAACGTGCCTCCACGACCGCATCCGAATGCCAATACCGATTAAAATTCCGAACCTTACTCTGCTGCGCCTCCGGATGCCGGACCCAACCATAATGATGCACGTACGCCTCTACTAGCTTTACCCTTAACTTTTTCGCCTCCTTCCGAAACCCCTGCGCATCCTTGTAAGACCGAATCCGCTTATCATTCCGAATCACCCGCACCTCCCGCCGATACCAACGCCTTGAATTTCCCACATAATCATAAGATCCATAAAAATGTCGATACTTCAATAACAATCCATCTACGTTTTTGTCTCCTAGGTTTTCCTGCATCGCCAACTTTAGATTCTCCAATCCATCCTCATGAAAAACCTCATCCCCCTGCACATAGACACACCAATCACTATCTGCCGAAATCGCATCAAAAGCCTTATTGGTTTCCGCTGCGAGCACTTTCCCCCCTTCCCGCAAATCATCATCCCAAACCGTTTCCACAATTTTAATTTTAGGATCACCAATACCCTGAATAAGCTCCAAGGTTTCATCTTCCGAATGCCCCACCGCTACAACAACATGCTCGCAAATTGGCAAGATAGACCGAATCGCTTCCACGATAGGATAATCATATAAAATAGCATTCCGAATAAATGTAAACCCAGTTATTTTCATTTTTTTAACTTAAACATCTAATAGCCTGACTGCTTAAAAGCGAAAAATCTAACCCCAAGTTACCAGCAGTACAGCGTCTGACCTCTGACAGCGCAGCGGTCAGACAATGAGCGAAGCGAATGATCTAAAAGTAAGCTGTGCGAACGATCTAAAATCTAAAAGCGCAGCGATCTAAAATCTAACATCTAAAATCTAATAATCTCCCAATAAAAAACTAAATTGCATAATTATTCACCACAAAACAATTTAGGCAAAAACAAAGATGAGAAAACTCCTTAGAAAGCTCCTATTATTTATTGTTTTTTTGCTTTTGATCCTAACAATTATTGTCGCGATTAAAACGGTGGGCTTTGCTTCCAAACAAATAGACGTAGAAGCAGTAGATACCATCCCCATCTCAGATAATGTCCTCAAAAGCCTATCCGAAGCTATACAGATTCCTACCGTTTCTAGAGTGCGTGGACAAACAGATAGTGCGTCCTTCCGGAAATTTTACAGCTTCATTGATAGCCAGTTTGTCCTAGCCGATTCCTTGCTGGAAAAATACACCGTCAATGAATTCAGTCGAGTGTACAAGTGGCCGGGAAGAAATGCCCGCCTGAAACCTGTCCTGTTCATGGGGCATACCGATGTTGTTCCGGTGGAGGACTTGAGCCGTGATAAGTGGATAAAAGATCCTTTCGGGGGAGCAGTGGCGGATGGTTTTATCTGGGGGCGGGGAACCTTAGACGATAAAATAAACGTAATCGGCATTCTAGAAGCCGTTGAAATGCTGTTGCGTGAAAATTATGAACCGGAAAGGTCTTTATATTTTTCTTTTGGTCATGATGAAGAAGTTACGGGAGTCAATGGTGCCAAAGCGATTGCGGATCAATTCGAGGAACAGGGAATTTCCTTTGAATATATCTTGGATGAAGGTTCTATCATGATGGAAAATGCGATGCCAGGGTTGTCGCCTCCGGTAGCCTTGATCGGGATTGCTGAAAAGGGATACACAACCCTTTCCCTAACGGCTCAACTGAAGCAAGGAGGTCATTCTTCCATGCCACCCAAGGAAACGGCCGTCGGTGTGTTGAGTAAGGCAATTTATAATTTGCAACAAAATCCTTTTCCCGCACGCCTAGAAGGAGCAACCCGTGCCCTTTTTGATCACGTTGGGCCAGAAATGAAACTCCCAGAGAAAGCCATTTTTGCCAATTTCTGGCTTTTTGGTTCCATGCTTAAAAGTGAGTTATCAAATGGACCGTCAACAAATGCCATAATCCGGACAACTACAGCGCCTACAATGCTTAGGGGAGGCATAAAAGAAAATGTGTTGCCCAGTCAAGCTACAGCTAAAGTAAATTTCCGGATTCTACCCGGAGAGGATGTTGATTTTGTTTATAACCATGCTAAGGAAATCATTAATGACCCTAGAGTGCTGGTCATGAAACCAGATAAGGTAGAAGGTTACAACCCTTCTCCTGTCTCCGACATCAATTCTTTTGGATTTAAGGTGATCCAACGAAGCGTCCGGGAGATTTTTCCCGAAGCGGTAGTGGCTCCATCCTTGGTTATTGCCACCACAGATGCCCGATATTTTAACAGATTAAGTGACAACATTTTCCGCTTTACTCCTGTTCTGTTAACTAGGCAAGATTTAGATAGAATTCATGGTCTTAACGAACGCCTGTCCATAAAGGCCTACAAAGATGCCATTCGGTTTTATAAACAACTTTTAATGAATAGTAGTCGTTAAGAAACATGGCTAGTAGAGATTAAGAATTCTAAAATTTGTTAATCCTGAAGATCTTGATTCAGACTTTCACAGTATTTGTAAAAGAACCACTACTTTTTAGTTATCTTCGCCTTTTGTACTTTAGACAGGATAAAAATCATTTTTTTCCTGTCCAAATTCAACTAGATAGGTGTAGATTTAGAGTTCAGAAGCTAAGAAAGCGCGAACCAATCACCCTGTCTGCGTGGACTTGTCAGGCAGGCAACAACTAATCACTTTTTTACACCGCTTGCGGTATATTTCAAAACGTACTTACAAACAGTGGCGCAACAGAAATTAGATGAATTTACCAATCAGCAACAGGAAGTCCTGAAGTCTATCCGGATTTCCAGAATCATACTCCCTATCATGATAGGGATAGCAGTGGTAATTTATCTGGTTTGGCAACAATTCGACCC